>JAAHGE010000437.1 GCA_010672635.1 Desertifilum sp. SIO1I2
TAGCTCCATGTTGCCGCCTTGGGGGTGATCATCGGTGCACGGACGGGGCGGCTGTGCCGGTTCGAAGTGGCCAGCACTGCTGCCAGCGGAGTGCCCTGAGTCACATGTCACCTACCGATGGTGAGTTTGGTTTGAATGGGTGTTGCAGGGGTGGGAGGATGGATCGCAATATCAGCTAAGTGATGACCAAATTGGGAGGCGCGTTCAAGGCGCTGAGTTAACAGTCCGTCCATTTTGGCTTGCAATACCCCTAAACGTTCTTGCTGCTGGGGAGTAATAGAACCTGCCTGTTGCTTTAGTTGTAGCTGAGTGGCTTCAAACTTTTGTTGCTGAAAGGTTTCGTCCTCAATTTGCTGGGGGGTAGAAGGGCTAATGGAGTCCTGTTGCGGTTGAATATCAAACGGTCGAGAGGCAAATTGAGAAGCTGCTTGCGGAGTCTGAGAAGGCTGAAAAGAGGGTTGCTGTTCTTTTTGAGATTTCATAAGAAGACTCCCGATTATTCTGTTAATTAATGCGGTAGGAAGCATCCCGACAGCGTGCAAAGCAGTTCTAGTGTTGAGTTAGGGTTGAATCGAAAGCAGGGTTGTTACATGTCACTAGGGGTTCTTGCGCGATCGCATCTAGGTTGACTGACCTTAATAAATCGTGCCAATCGAGCGCCAGCAAGAAATGGTAGGGTTGAGAGCAGCGCAACTGAGCTAAAGACGAGAGGGCATCGTACCAAATATCGGCTTCAGCATAGGCAAAAGGGCGATCGCGATCGGGCAAAAGGGCGATCGCGCTGAGGTTTTCTGAGGCTTCCACGCGCTGGATAATCCCCTCAACTATCATGTTTCTGCGATCGTCGTTGGGATCGCAAAGCAGTTTCATCGACCATTTATAGGTCTCACCCACTTCTAAACTCGGAGCCGTTTCGGGTATGCTAAATTGCACAACCCCAGGTCTTCCCGGTAAGCGAATCCTCTGTTGATAAATCGGTTGCTGCCGATCTTCATTCACCAAGCTAAAATCAACATCCTGAGCATTCGTTTCGGGAATATGGACAAAGATTTGCGGATGCGTAGCTAGGGTTGTCGCCGGATAAATATGGATATAATCTTCTGAGCGAGTGATGGGAACTACAGGAATTACCGTAATCGGTTGAGCATCCGGGCGGCATTTCCAACGCGCCGCCGCCGCTCGTAAATTAAGGGATGCCCTCACATCGGGAACTCTGAATCGTAGGCGACTTTGGGCTAATAAAACCGGGTCATTTCCGAACGGTGCGATCGCCCGATCTTGAGCGTAAGCTGGAAGATTTGTGCTTAGGGCGAATTTGAGTAATAAAGCGATCGCTAGAGTTTTCCGAAATGGCGTAAAATTCATCAATCTTTTCCTAGAAACGTCTTGGCTTCGATCGATCTAGTGTTGGAAAAATATCACCTCCCATCTCGAATTGTTGGACAATGAGCAGCCCAAACGAGCGAAGAACTTGGATTTCGCTGGTTGATAGGCTCGGTTCATATCCAAAAACTTTAGATAAACAACAATTGGGATCGGGCTAAGTTGTACCTACTCATCTAACTGCTGCCAAATTTTGGATGAGAGGCGGCTTCTGGTTTGAGGTGCTTGTTGGGCGCGATAGCAAGGGGCTTCCGGTTCTCCATCCACTTGAATCAAACCTTGTTGAATCAGGGAGTCTAAGCGCCTTTTAACCTCAGTTTCTTCTTGGTTTAGATAGGCGACAACTTCTGCTAGCTTCACCTGTTTTTGACGGGTCATCCAGCGCAATAGAGAGCGATCGCAATCTGCTAAATTTAGGATATCGAGACTAGGGCGATCGCCTGGGTTGAGCGAACTACTATCGGTCATTGAGGTAATCTCCTAAGCTTGAATAATTTGTTTGGCGATTTTTTCGATTTCCTGACTTAAAGGATGATTCGGATATTGCAAGCAAAAAAGACCTGAACTTGCCAGTTGAATCATTTCTTCAGAAAGGGGAAGAATTCCTGCAACTGGAGCATTGTAAATTCCTTCAACTTGACGTTTTAAGGTCGCAAAATCAATAGCAGGTAAAGCCTTATTAATTACCAATAGCAATTTAGGAACTTGTAGCTTTCTGGCCACTTCCACCGTTACCGCAGTGCCTTGAAAATCCTGATTGTCGGGACGCAAAATCAAAACCAATACATCCGAAATCGTTAAAGATAGTAACGTCTCTTCATTCAATCCAGGGTGAGTATCAATAAAAAGATAATCGAGTTCCAGGTTTTCCAGTAAATCTATAAACCCATCATTGAGTAAATCAAAATCAAAGCCTTCGCGAAGAACCTTCGTAATGTCCTTAGCCTTGATACTCGATGGAATCAGAAAAATTTGGCTGTTCGGCTTTGCGCTTTTTCCTAAAACCGAAGTGACATCATAAGCCGTCTCTTCAATTAAACAATGACCCCAGAGGTAATCATTAAGCGTGTAATTAATTTTCTCTTCATCAAACCCAAAAAGAACGTGAATTCCCGGCGATTGAATATCCGTATCAACAATGCCAACCCGATAGCCAGCACGGGCTGCGATCGCAGCTAAATTAGCGGTTGAATTTGATTTACCCGTTCCGCCTCGAAAAGAGTGAATAGAGATAATTTGAGACATTTATAGACCTTTGTATAGTACCTTCAGTGCGACCTGGGTAGTAGCTTTGCTTGCAACAGTCGCTCAATGCCTGTATCTTCCGCTCATCCAGGATTGAAGTACAATCTCGCTCAAAAACCTTAGTTTCATTAAATCCTGATACACGCCCCTATGTCAGCCCCCTCTTTTCACAAAGCCGCTATTTTACTCGCCACCCTTCCCTTGATTGGCACAATGGGTTCAAGCGTTCAAGCTCAACCCATTACCCCTGCACAGGATGGTACAAATACAGTTATTGTCC
Source organism: Desertifilum sp. SIO1I2 (assembly GCA_010672635.1). GTDB lineage: Bacteria > Cyanobacteriota > Cyanobacteriia > Cyanobacteriales > Desertifilaceae > Desertifilum. The sequence goes on from JAAHGE010000437.1 coordinate 2,909, forward strand.
CCAATGGCACCCAATTTAATATTCAAGGCGGCAAATTGTCAGGCAATGGGGCCAATTTATTCCACAGCTTTGAACAGTTTGGCTTATCTGAAGGTCAAATTGCCAATTTCTTATCTTCTCCTCAGATTCAAAATATTCTAGGTCGCGTCATCGGTGGCGACGCCTCCCTCATTAACGGACTCATCCAGGTGAGTGGCGGGAATTCTAACCTATTTCTAATCAACCCAGCGGGAATCTTGTTTGGACTAAATGCGCGTCTTGATGTCCCGGCGGCGTTTACCGCCACCACCGCCACCGCCATTGGTTTTGGGGACAATACCTGGCTTAACGCTTTCGGCGATAACCAGTGGTCTACCCTAGGGGGAACCCCCAATGCTTTTCAGTTTAATCTTCCCCATCCCGGTAGCATTGTCAACTTAGGTCATTTAGCCGTTCCCCCCGGCCAAAATTTAAGCTTAGTGGGGGGAAGCGTCATCAACCTGGGAACCCTGGAAACCCCCGGCGGAAAAGTCACCCTGGCGGCGGTTCCTGGAGAACAAGTGTTGCGCGTTTCCCAAGAAGGACACCTGTTAAGCTTGGATCTCCCCTTGAGCGAAACCAACCTGAACCCGTTAAGCCTTCCTGGGTTACTAACCGCGAGTGGGTTAAATCATGCAGATTCTATTCAAGTCAACGATCGCGGACAGGTGGTATTATCCCAATCTGGGGTGATTCTCCCTCATGAAACAGGAGTTGCGATCGCCTCTGGTTCTCTCAACGTCTCCGGAGCTACAGGCGGCGAAGTTAACATATTAGGCGATAAGGTGGGACTCGTCAGCGCCAACATCAACGCCTCTGGCGCAAACGGAGGCGGTACTATCTTAATTGGCGGAGACTACAAAGGTCAGGGAACCCTCCCCAACGCGACGCGCACCTTTGTCAGCCGCGACTCTACCCTAAACGCCGATGCTGTAACCACTGGGGATGGGGGTTTAGTCGTTGTTTGGGCCGATGATACCACCCAATTTTTAGGCAATATTACAGCACGGGGAGGTCTAGAAGCCGGAAATGGCGGCTTTGTGGAAGTATCAGGGAAAGAAACGCTGAACTTCCAAGGAACCGCCGATACTTCTGCACCGAATGGTTATGTGGGTACCTTATTACTCGATCCGGCTACACTCAGGATTATCGATCGAGGTGTCTTTGAATTTCCAGAAGCCGGAACTCAAGATCCAACTTTAACCGCAGCCGGGAGTATTCTAGCAGGCGATCCGGATATTGGCGAAAATACTATTTCTTGGATCGCCATTAACGACTTAGGGGCCGCAGCCAATGTAGTCTTAGAAGCAACAGGCGATATCGTGATTGAGGATATCACAGGCGTTAATCCTCCTACGGCTAACAATGCAGTCTTTTTACAGTTAGCCACGGGTAGCCTGCAAATTACCTCAACTGAGGGTTCAATCGTTTTTGAGGATATTAACGATCGCATTGTCACAGAAGGGGGTGCTATTACCCTACAAGCACCTGGAGGAAATATTACCGCCGGAATTCTCGATACCGCAGGCGCGCAGAACTTCACGGCGGGGAACGTTACTGTAGAAGCCGCAGGCGATATTGCGGTGAATGAAATTAGAACCGGTGGCGGCGATGTTTCTCTAATTGCAGGCGATCGCATTGTCACGGGTACAATTGATGCCAGCGGTGGAATTATCGGCGCAGGGGGAATAGGGGGTCAAGTTGAACTTCAGGCCCCTAATGAAATATCGCCTGGAGATATTATTACAACCAATAATACGGTT
>JAAHGE010000438.1 GCA_010672635.1 Desertifilum sp. SIO1I2
TGCGAGTCCTAAACCAGTTCCGGGATATTCTGCCGAACTGTGTAGCCGCTTAAACAGTTGGAAAACTTGTTCGGCGTGTTGAGTATCGATGCCAATGCCGTTATCCTGAAAGCAAAACTGCCACATCTCTCCCTGGCGCTGCGATTCTATTTGAATTTGGGGGATGCGATTGGGGGGTTGATATTTAATGGCATTACTTAGCAAATTTTGAAACAAATGCGTTAACAATGCGGGGTTTCCTTGAACTATAGGCAAGCATTGATGGGTAATTCGGGCCCCGGTTGTAGCAATCTCTTGTTGCAGGTTGGCGATCGCATTTTCTAAAATCGTTTCGCAATTGGTTGTTTCTAAGACGGGATGGCTGCTCTCTAAACGGGCATAACTCAGTAAATTCTCAATTAATGATTGCATCCGCTTTGCCCCGTCAATGGCTTTGGCAATAAAGCGATCGGCTGTCGGATCGAGCTGATTTTTATAGCAGGTTCTTAAAACCTGTAAATAACCCGATACGGCACATAAGGGGGCTTGCAAATCGTGGGCAGCTAGATAAGCAAATCGCTCAAGTTCGGCGTTGGAGTGGGTTAAGCGCTGCACGTATTGAGCGAGTTCGGTTTCATTTTGGCGATAGAGGGTAATATCGCGGATGGTCAGTTGCCATTCGGGATGGGGGGCGGCGCTTTGAATGGGTTGACCAATCAGTTCTAGCACGAGCCGGGTGTTATTATCGGTACTGATTTCGTGACAAAGCCGGATAATATTTTGTTCTTGGCTAAAGAGTTTTGCCAGTTGGGTAATTGAATCTAAGCCTCCTGCTTTGGTGAGTAGGGCGACGTACTTCCAAGCTGCTTGATTGGCTAATAAAATGTTGCCTTGAGCGTCTAATAGCAGCAGCCCGTCGGGTAAGTTTTCCACCATGCTGTACAGGCGTTGCTGTCCGATAGCGAGTAAGGCTTGCAAGCGCGTAATGGCGATCGCACTCAGCCCCGCGACGCGATTGAGCAATTGTAAATGCTCAAAGGTATAAGCCTCCGGATTTTCGGTGCCCACTAACAGCACTCCCACGACTTGCGATCCTTCCGATAAAATTACCGGCATGGATAGATAAGAGGTCATCTGTCTCAGGGGAGATTGTTGGTCTTGAACTTGACGAACTTTGGCAATTTGATAGCTAACTTGTTGCAGGTTAACCGGCTTACCGCTCAAGCAACTCATGGTTTCGACTAAACGAGTTTGGACTTGAGCAATTAATGGAGAAGCTAAGAGGCGTTGAGGGCGGATCGAGACTTGATATTCCTCCCCAGTTCGCAAAATATAACCGCAAAAGTCTTGGGGAAGATTGCTACTCAAGGTTTCTAGACACAAGCGCAAAATATCTGCACAAGTTAACTGATAGTTCAGTTTTTGCGATAAGTCATCAAGAAGCTCGCAACTGCTAGGGGAGGGAGCTACCGCGTGCTGCTCTGAACCCAATGGTGCTAGTTTCGCAGGTTGCAGATTCACAAACATCTTTCGACTCCAGCCGAGACAGCCACATTGACTCAATCTTATCAAAAATTAAAAAAAGCTTATGAAATTCAAGTTTTGCAAATTTTTATGTGATTTCATTGTTTTCTGAGAGTCAAATCGGCTTTCTACTCGGAAATCAAGGTATTGACGAGGTGGGTAATCGTTTGCAGCAACACCTCCGGTTGAATGGGTTTGGAGAGCGTTCGATCGGCTTGATAGGTTTGTTTTTGGAAAGTCATCTCTCGCGAGAGCGGATCGGCAAGCAACAACACCTTAATTGAGGACGTTGCAGCAGACGATCGCAATTGTTGAATAATTTCGTAACCATCAATACCGGGGAGCTGTGCGGCCGCAATCACCACTAGGGGTTGTAAGATTTCAATTTGGGCGATCGCCGCCGTCCCTTCCACCAACCACACCACTTGATAGCCCGCCGCCGTCAGCAAATCGCAAATTGCCCAAGCCGTCTCTTCATGATGCTCGATCAGCACCAAGCGTCCCAAAGACGAATGACCGCTTTTCCCCACCAGGTCTACATTTTGCCCTTCGGCTGCCAGCGGTTGAGAAGGTAAGCGAACCGTAAAAATCGAACCCACATCAACCGTAGACTCAACCTCAATCGAACCGCTATGGAGTTCCACCAACTGTTTCGTCAGCGCTAAACCCAAACCCATCCCTTCATAAACGCGATGGTAAGAGGTATCGAGTTGTTGAAACTTTTGAAATAATAGCGATCGCTGTTCTTCGGGAATACCAATCCCAGTATCTTCCACCTGAAACACCGCATGATTGCCTTCTCGCCAGACGCGCACCGTCACCTCACCCCCGGCAGGCGTAAATTTCACCGCATTACTCAGCAAATTTAGCAAAATTTGTTCAACGCGACGGCGATCGGCGCGAAACGCATCCTCACTCGGCGCGATATTCGCTTCCACAGATAGCGTCACTTGAGTCAGATCCGCTTTTGACTTTAAACTCTGCCGACACCCCGCCACCAACTTCGCCAGCGAGAACGAAGTCACATTTAAGATCGCTTTTCCCGACTCAACCTGAGATAGCTCTAGGATGTCATTAATGAGTTCCAACAAATGCTTGCCGCTATCGTGAATTGTTTGTAAATAGTCATGCTGTTTTTGAACGCTTAAACTGCCCTCACCAAACGGCAAGCGTAGCAACGTGGCAGACATCCCAATCACGCAGGTTAAAGGCGTTCTTAACTCGTGACTCATGGCAGCGAGAAACTCGCTTTTTGCCCGATTGGCTGCTTGTGCGCCAAGCAATGCATCCCGCAATTCCGAAGTTCGTTCGGTGACGCGCTGTTCGAGGTATTGTTTTTGCTGCTGAAGTTGAGCATAGAGTTCGGCTTGGTAGATGGCGATCGCTAAATGTTCCGCAATTTGCCGCAGAAAAAACTTTTCGCTATCCAACCAATGACGCGGTTCCCCGCATTGTTGAGCAATCAGCAAACCCCAAAGCTCATTTTGCACCACAATCGGGACAATCAGCTTTGCCCGGACCTGATAGCGGCGCATCAACTCCAAAAAACACTTGGTATTCCCATAGCTGACTTCCACATCCTCAACTGCTTGAATTAAACCTTGGCGGTATTTTTCATAGGGATTGGAAACATGAGTAAAACATTCTCCCCCTTCGGTTAACCTCAACGCCGACTGCAAGCGATCGGACACCCGCGCTTCATACGTCACCCGTCCTTCTAAAACAGTCGATTCTGTAGCTTTGGTGGCAGTCGGATAGAACTGGTAAATCAGCATCCGATCCGCCTGCAAAAAGTGGCGAACCTGTTCCACCGCCGTTGAAAGAATCGCGGGTAACTGCAAGCTTTGACGAATTTGCGTCACCACCTGGTTAATCAGTCGTTCCTGTTGGAGTCGCTGGCGCAACACAATCTCTGTCGCACGATAGTTGGCAGCCCGATTTTCTGGTAGCGTCGGAACCTTAAACAAAGAAGGATCGGGGGGAGACGCATCTGATTGGGTTAAAAACTCTGCCAATCCTAGCGTGAAAGCGCTTTGATAGTGAGGATCGTTGGGTTGAACCAAACGAACCGCGCGCGCTAGTGCCTGGGTAACTTGGGGATCTGAAATTGACGATTCGCTCAGAATGCTTAAAAAGTGGGCGATCTCATCGGCATCGAACAGCAAACTCGTCTTGACAGAACTTTCCTGGGGGTTATCCTTCACTAACTCAGAGACGAATTTCCCCACCAACAGCACGCTAAAGCGTTCGGATGCCAGCAACGTAAACCAATCCGTTTGTTGGCAAAAGCGGCTTTGTTGCACAGACGGCAAGGGAAGATGAGTCAAAAGCAACGCCTCTGTGAGCAAAATTGCTTCTTGCTCCCAGGTTTGCGCGGTTTGCTTTAACAACTCGTCAAGCCGAGTGAACGTTGCTAAATTCAAAATTCGATAGGGCGTTAGGGATGGAAAACTCGGCATTGGTGGTAGCCTGTTAGCAATGGTTTTGACTCTTGACGAATTGGCTCCTCAAGTTTCTATGGTATGGTTTGCTTTGGTGTCGGGTTATTAATTGAGTGGAAATCTTTTAGGATTTCTCTGGGTTTAGGATAAGTAGGGTATTAAAGATTCAACGCACGAGGATATATTTGCTCAATGCATCGGATTCCTGCATCTCCCGGAGGCTGGAATTTCCTGTCTCAAGGTTTCATCGCTCTAGAACAGTCTCCCTCCGATATTGTATTTTTAAGTACAGCCGATACGGATATCCAAACTTTAGCAGCCGCCATTGCACTGTCACCAAGCGGGTTTCCCTCAGTTCGAGCAGCAAATCTTCTACAGCTTCAGCAACAATTGAGCATCGATCTGTATGCAGACGCAACCTTAAGCGCTGCCAAAATTGTTATTTTACGACTATTAGGGGGGCGTGCCTACTGGTCTTATGGATTGGAAGTGGTGCGCGAACAAGCTCAAAAAAGCGGAACCCATTTGATTGTCTTACCTGGAGACGATCGCCCCGATCCAGATTTGGTGGGTCATTCTACAACAGCGATCGCGACCGTTCATACCTGTTGGCGCTATTTGACTGAAGGCGGTGTCGAAAATTATCGCAATGCCTTATTGTTTGTTGCTGATACTTGCCTGAAAACCCACTACAACCCGCCACCCCCACAACCAGTTCCTGAAGTTGGGGTGGCGGGA
>JAAHGE010000439.1 GCA_010672635.1 Desertifilum sp. SIO1I2
TGCTAAGGAGGTTAACAAGATAAAGTGATTCTAGATGAAGCCACCAAAATTGCTATTATTCAAGCTATTGAGGGAATTAGAAAACAAGTTACTTGGAAACCCCAAAAATCAATTCCTCACTTGCAGAAAAGGATTAATTTAGGTCATTTACCCCAGGAGGCTACTCTTGCACAATATAATGCTATCATCACTGCTATTGTAACTAGTCGCGATGCTAAAGTTTATATTTATATGCATGAAACCATAATTTATCCTACATTAGTCGCTATTATAGAAAATAAAGTTTGGTTAGTCATGATTGGATTGGATGGCGTTTTAGAAACAGCATTCCCTCCCGATAACCCCGAACGCTATCTGAGTCAGCCACAATTCTTCTACTGGGGTTCAGTTCAGGAGTTAAAGATATGAATCCTCTTTTAAAAAACTATTGCGTCAGCGTTGATTTTCCTGATGTGAGTGGTGCAGAGCATTTAGAAATGTTGGAGATGCGCGATCGCATTTTGGAAATTGAAACGCAATTCAGTTCTGAAGAGAAAGCATTACTAGCCAATGCGGATCGCCAATTGGTAGCAAAAGCACCGGAATTTGAACAGGAAATCTCGCGTTTCATCAACCTCCCAGGAAAACGAAACGAGCAAGCTATCCCCTCGCAGCGTTGGTGGTGGTATTTGGATGTCCTAGCAGTTTTACCCATCCACCTCAAACCAGAGGAAATTGCTCAAGTTTAAACTGCTTAAGCCTTAGAACCCTCGTGTTTCAGCGCGTATTCGCGGAAGCGTTCTAAATCGGCTTGAATGGTCGATTCTACCACGCGACCGAGAAACAGATTATCCATAAGCTGCCCTAAGATGCCAGGAATGGCATAGGCTACCGTAAGTTTAACGATACTGCTGCCGTGGCGGTCGTAAAAGCGGATTGCGCCGCGATTGGGTAAACCATCCACCGATTCCCATTGAATAATTTGATGGGGAACAAGCTTGAGGATGCGGGATAGCCAGCTAAACTCTAAACCACCAGTCGCGAGTTTCCAGCGCGATAGATCGGGATTATCTTCTAAAACCTTAACCGAGTCTATCCACTTCATCCACCGTGGCATCTGTTCTAAATCGGACCACAGTTCCCAGGAGGTTTCAATGGGAACTGCCACTTCTACTTGAACGCTATGTTCTAACCAATCTGTCATGTTTGGGAATCGGGAATGGGAATTTAAGCCGAAATCGATTCTAAAATTGCTTTGGCAGCTTGTTTACCGGAGAGGGTCGCACCTTCCATACTATCGATGTAGTCTTGTTGGGTGTAACTCCCCGCAAGGAAGAAATTCGGAATGGGGGTTTTTTGGGGAGGACGATAAGGGTCCATTCCCGGTGCTTCGCGATAGAGAGATTGCGCCAGCTTAACGACACTATACCAAGTCATGTTGAGTTCGCGCGAAGAGGGGAACAGGTCATGGACTTGCTTGAGGACATGTTGCGCGATCGCCTCATTGTTTTGTTTAATAAAGGGATCGCCAGGAGTGAGAACCACCTGTAACAGCGAACCTTGTCCTTCTCGATAGTAATCGCTGGGACTGGTTAAGGCGAGATCGGCAAAACAGGAGAAATCCGCATCCGCCGTATAGAGTAAATTATCAATTCCTGCGGCTTTTTGCAGTTGTTGGCGTTGTTGCGGATCGTTGAGTTCTGTCACCCAACCATCAAACCGCAGTTGAACGGTGGCGACGGGAACTGCATCTAGCTTGTAAATGTTGTCAAATTCCGACCATTTGCGCCAAGCTTCTGGTAACAGGCGTTGAATTCCGGGAACATCGCAGGCGGCGACATAAGCATCAGCCGTAACCAGTTCTTCGGTTTCCCCTTGCGCCACAACGATTCCGGTGACGTGAGTTTTGCCGTTTTCTTCGCGAAATTGAACTTCCCGAACGCGGCGACGGGTATGAACTTTCGTCCCTCTGGCTTCTAAATAGCGCAAAATTGGTTGATGCAGGTATTCATCCGGGGAACCTTCCAACATCCGCAATACTGAAGCCTCGGTTCTGGCGGCGAACAGTTGGAAAATTGTCAGCATACAACGCGCTGACATATTCTCGGTATCGATAAATCCTAAAGCGTAGGCGATGGGGTTCCACATCCGCTTGAGGCTACCTTGGGAACCGCCTTGTTTTCTAAACCAGTCCGCAAAGCTAATCCGGTCTAAGTCGCGGATGGTTCGCATGGCCCCATCAAAGTCTACCAAACCTCGGACGATCGGGCTGGTGCCGAGGGCGATCGCATTTTGCAGTTTATCTTGTAGCGACAGTTGCGAGGTGGTGAAAAACGCCTTTAAACCATTGAACGGCGCGCCAGTGATAAAGCGAAAGTCTAAAGCGCCGGTAACGCCGCCTCGGTTAATGAAGGTGTGGATGTGGTCTTTCAGCAGCAGGCTATCGATGGCACCGACTTTCTGCATCAGTTCAAACAGATTGTAATAGCAGCCAAAAAAGACGTGCAATCCCATCTCCACATGGTTGCCATCCGCATCGATCCAACTGCCGACCTTACCGCCAACAAACGGACGAGATTCAAAGATTTCGACCTCATGACCTGCATCGGCTAAGTCGATAGCTGTTGCTAGACCTGCTAACCCCGCTCCAACGATCGCAACTCGCATCCTACACTCTAGTTGATTAATGAATCTTGCTTAAAGAATTTTAACAGATTAGATCCCCTAATTTACTTTCAAGGTTTGGCGATCGCGCTGTTGGTACTCACCTGTGCCAACCCCTTTACAGCAAACCCCCCAGTCCAATATCTTTAATCGTCAGCGATCGCGCTTCAAACAGAGCTAACATATCCTTGGGTTGAGGATTGCCCCGCGAGGCTCCTTGAAATCCCCGTGCAATAATTAAACCGCAATAGCCCTGAGCTTGTTGGCATAGCTCATCCCAGGAAGAGCGAATCACCTCCGACTCTAAAGTATTGGAGTCTAGCGGATCGACATACACGTTACCATCCCCCGTTAAGAACAGGCTTAAGTCAACGCGATCGCTACTTAACAATCCAATTTGACGGATACCTCCCGCCTCTTGCAAGGATTTAATAATCCCCTTCGCCTTGGGTTTAGACGTTTGAATCAGAATAATCGGAAACCCTTCCCCCTGTGGCTGAATGGCTTCTGAAGCCGCCTGGTAAAAGCCTGCTTTTTGACGCAACTGTTCTAACGCTTCCCACGGAACCACCCCCACGCTGCGAAAAGCGTTATCTGGTAAGGGTTCGTCCCACAACAGCGGAACTGGGAGTTCCCAGAAATCATCCTCTTCATCCTCGTCAATCGAAGAGTTTTCTACCATATCAAACAGTTCTAGTGCCACCTCTGGCAGAGTTTTCACCTGCACGGTTACGGTAGACGGATCGCCTTGAGTTTGGGGAAAGGGGACGCGATAGCGGCGGTTTAATGCCGGAAACTCTTCTAGCGAGAGTTGCTTGCGACTGGCCTTAAAAAAGCGCTGCAAGCTTTCTAAGGCGATAATCATTAATTGGGCTTCCTCGGGATGCAGGATCGCTCGCAAGCCTTCTAGGGGGTGGAGGGTGCCAAAACTCGCCTCGATTTCTGACCAAGGTAAATGAGCCAGATCGATGTCTTCATCTTCCTCCAAAAATAGAGTTTCTTCGCGCGCCTCGAAGGTCATATATAGGCAATCTTGTTTAAGAAAAGCCTCTTCGAGATGTTCCATCTCGGAATGCGCCAGTACCGTGGCGCGAAACTGCTTGAGGGACTCCAAAGAGCGATAGAACAAAATCCCATACTCTTCGCCTAACATTCCCATAATCGACACATAGAGCGTGTCTGTATCGCAGCAGTTGAGTTCAATCGCAAGGATTTGATGTTCGCCTAAAATCCCCCAAGGGGCTAACCGCCAAATGTTGCGGGCTTTTTCGGCGAGTAATTCGGCGTATTCTGGGGGAATGTCTGGAGGTTCGGCGCGAACGTCGGTTTGAAATTCGTTAAACAGTTGGTCAATTAAGGGCAAATGCGGGACATATTCGATATTAATGCCTAGGTCTTGTAAGACGCCGCGCAGATAAAATTGAATTTCGCGATCGCGCACCACGATCTTTTGCGGAAGCGAAGGTTGGGCGGGGCTGTGGGGAGACTCGATCGCTTTGAGTAAGGTGCGAACGATCGCTTCAGGACCAATATTCTCAGTAACGACATCCATCGCCCGAACAACGCCTTCAGAACCATCCACCCAGAGGATACACTCGCCTTGCGCTTCTTCTTTGGCAAGCAATCGTTCTTGTCCGTCTGTATTGACAGCCAGATGAGCTGCGATCGTGCGGCGATCGCCTTCCCACACGCTGGGCAGTTGTGGAAGTTGCTTGAGGCGACGGCAGGTTGAACGATTCAGGGTTGTCATAAACTTGGTCAAGAAAATTAAACACCGCAGATGTAGCCGATCTGCGTCTATCGTAGATCCCGATTTTGACACAATCCCCGACCGAAAGACGCAGGGATTCTCGGTGCTGTTCAGCGCGACTGTCGGTAGAGTCCGGGCGATCGCCTTCTAGATTGTTGGGGGCAAACCTAATTTTAAATGATTGAGCGATCGAGAATTGGGGATTGCAGGGGCGATCGCGCTGCGTCCGGTTAATCCTGTTTTAAAATAGGAAGGTCGAGAAAATTGCCGCAACGGGCAATTTTCTA
>JAAHGE010000044.1 GCA_010672635.1 Desertifilum sp. SIO1I2
TCTATCCTGATGGAAGCGCGATCGCATTATTGTCTTTTCAAATACAAAAAAGCAATCCGCTGACCCTTCTCAACTTAGCGAATACTGGTAATAGCTTCCCGCAAATTCCCTTGATGCTGGTTTAGAAGATGATGGGCTTTGTCTTTCTCTAAACCCGTCCAGTGCATCATCAAAGCCAGTTTGACATTGCGATCGCTCCTTTCGAGCAACTCCGCACATTCAGAACGGCTCAGTTCAGTGAGATCGCCTAAAATACGGAGAGCGCGATCGCGTAATTTCTTATTGGTAACAGCCACATCCACCATGCGATTGCCATACACTTTACCTAACTTGACCATCGCCCCGGTAGAGAGGATATTCAGCGCCATTTTAGTGACAGTTCCCGCCTTTAAACGCGTCGAACCCGCCAAAACTTCGGGCCCCACTAGCAGGCGAACATCAATATCTGCATCAATCTCAACTTGTTCGGCGGGGACGCAAGCGATAAAAACCGTTGTTGCGCCGCGCTGTCTGGCGGCTTGAATTGCACCGTGGACATAAGGCGTTGTCCCTCCGGCGGTAATTCCCACTACAACATCTAATTCTGTTACATGACGATGGGCGATCGCTTCTGACCCATCCTCAAACAAATCTTCTAAGTCTTCCGAACTGCGAACCAGCGCCCCCGCACCCCCCGCTATAATGCCCTGTACCATCTCCGGATGCGTGCAGAACGTGGGGGGACATTCAGCCGCATCCAACACGCCTAAGCGCCCGCTAGTGCCCGCTCCCGCGTAAAACAAGCGCCCGCCGTGCCGCAGCTTCTCCGCAATTCGATCCACGGCTTGGGCTAACTGATGCTTCGCTGCTGCGATCGCTTCTATCGTCTTCGCATCCTCGCGATTAAATAACTCTACCAGCTCCAAAGCACTCAAACTATCAAGGGTCAGACTTTCAGGATTCACCTGTTCCGTCAGCAAATGACCGCGTTCTTCCATTACAACAAACCTTCCAATCGACGACGAATGCGTTCAAGTTCAGTATCGGACATCGAACTTGAATCTTCCTCTGAAGCGTCTACAGATGCTTTGGAGTCTTTAGCAGCTTCTTCAGGTTGCCAATCTAATTGCTCTGCATTAGAATCTGGCGGAACCGCTAGCATCCCTTCTGTCACCAACTCCCAATCGAGATCCGCTTGCTGACAAAACTCCTTAACTTCCTCATCCTCAATCGATTCAACAGTCGGCGAGGGAAAGTCTTGGGCCTCTAGCATTAAACTAAAGCGGGTGGCATCATCCTCAGACTCAAACATCAAGACCTTATTGCGATCGCCAATCCGAATCGTATGAATCCCCTCGTTTTCCGTTCGGGCATTAAACAGTAAGACAAACACTCGCATAAGCTTGATGAGTTGCGCTTTCACTCTACACATTAACTATCTTAGAGCGATCTGTTCCTTGTTTCCCCTCTCTCCGAGTGCTGAGTGAGAAGAGGGTGGGGGGATGGGGAGGTGGGGAGATGGGGGGAAGGAGAGTGCAAAGTTCCGAGTTCCGAGTTCCGAGTGGGGAAAGGAGTGCTGAGTGGAAAGTGCTGTTGCTTTAGCTTCCGCGTAGCGGTGTGCTAAGTAGGAAAGGAAGTGCTGAGTTCTCAGTGTGTCTAGAGCAATAGCCACTTTACCTTTAATCTCCCTAACTCCCAACTCCCTTCTTCCCACTCAGCACTCAGCACTCAGAAAGGGGTTGAACCTATATAAATACAGAAAGAACGGAATGGGACACTTGAGTCGAATTTTCTCCGTCTCAGAGAAAAGCGGGTTATGTATTTTGGGTTGTCAGGTCAATTTTCATTCGCAATTTCGTGAGATACAGTATTGGCAATATGCAAGTCAGTCTAAGATTGCTGGGTGACAGTTTTCTAGCAAGCGGTATACCCTTGTCTAGAGCAGCCGTCAATCTGGTTGCATCAGGTGTGAGGATATGACAAACGCCCCCAACCCCAACAACGAGTCGGAGACCCAAGAAGAACAACTTCCCCCCACAGAACCGGACGAGGAAATGGGAGGACACTCCCCCCGTCAGCGTCCTGTCTGGTTGCTTTGGGTAGGTCGTGCAGGACTTGGATTAGGAATTATTTTATTAATCAGCGCGATCGGCGGGGCATGGTATGGTTGGCGGTTTGTTAACCGACGCTTATCCCCCCTCGTCTCGCAAACCCTCAGCGAACTGATTAACCGACCTGTAGAATTAGGACCGGTAGAAGGCTTTACGCCAACCAGCCTGCGCTTTGGTCCGTCGCGCTTGCCTTCCACAGCAACGGATGCGGATAATGCTGCTGTTGAAGCAGTTGAGGTGACATTTAATCCCTTACCGATTTTGTGGCGTCGGGAACTGTTACTCAATGTTGTATTGGTTGCACCCAATGCTTACATCGAGCAAGATGAGAACGGACGTTGGGTCGATATTACCCTACAAGAATCAGAACCAGGAGCCATTGAAATTCGCTTGAGTCGGGTGGAACTGCGCGATGCGGAAGTGGTTCTGGTTCCCTACACGGGGTTAGAAGACGAAATTGCAGTCGAAGCAGAACCGGGACAACAGACCGAAACCGCAACACCTCTCCCCCCGCCCAAAATTCCGATTACCTTTGCCCCAGTCAACGGTCATGCGGAATTTTTAGATGAATATCGTCAAATTATGTTCGATCTCAGCGGTCAACCAGCCTCTGGGGGCAACTTTAACATTAAGGGCGAATACTTTACCCCGCTCAATATTGCCAATATTCAACTGCGAGGGGGCAATTTAGCGGCGGCCGATCTGAGTCGCTTGCTTTCGGGTTTACCCATTGAGTTGTTTGCGGGTCGGGCTAATGGCAATTTATTGGCAAGAATTCAACCCAATCAACCGCTTTCATTGAATGGGGTGGCTTCCTTTGAAGGGGTGACTGCCCAAATTGCTCAACTCCCTGACTCTGCCACTAATGCGGTGGGTGCTTTGCGTTTTCAAGGTCAACTCATTGGCTTAGAAAATATTCAAGCGCTTTATGCCGATGCCATTCCGGTGGTTGTGGATGGCTTAATTCATACGCAGCAAGGGTTTGAAGTAGACTTGCAAGTCCCCCCAGTTACGATCGAACAACTGGCAGAAGCGGTGAATGTTGAGTTACCGTTAGAAGCCTCTGGGGAAGTGCAAGCCCAGGCGCAACTGCGCGGACCGATCGATCGACCCGTCGTGGTGGGTGAATTCAGCAATACGCAACCGATCCAAGTCGATCGAGTCGATTTTAGTCAGGCAAGCGCTCGCTTTGGTTTGGCAGACTCTACGCTATACGTAGAAGATATTAATTTAGAACCTACTGTTGGCGGTCGGGTGACGGGGGCCGGTCAGGTCACTTTGGGTGAAAAACAAGGGATTGTCTTAGATTTTTTAGCTGAAAATATACCTGCTGATGCGATCGCGGCGCTTTATGACGTTAGCCCCAATAATTTGACCCTGGGGTCAGTGACGGCGAGGGGTCAAGTGGTAGGGCCGTTGGATAACCTGCAAGCCGTTGTCAGTTCTAATCTTGCAGGCGGAACGATCTTAGCCGGGGCGCAAATTACGGATGGGGAAATTCAAGGGGAAATTCAAGCCCAAGGCGTTCGTCTAGCGCAATTATCGCCCCAGGTGCCGCCGCTACTGCAAGCACCGTTTACCGGGAACGTCCAACTCGCCTCGCCTTTAGCAGATTTAAGCCTTAATCGCACTCAGGCATTAGGACAAGGACAATTAAATATAGCAGGGGGGAACGTTCAAGTTGCAGGCAACCTCAGCGGCGGACAATGGCAAGCGGTAGTACAAGCTAATGGGGTACAACTGGGTCAACTCTCGGCCGATATTCCCCCCAATTTGCGGGTACCAATTAATGGCTTGTTTGAGCTATCGGGAAATATTGATAACCTCTCGTTAGAAGCGTTGCAAGCCACCGGACAGGGGCAGTTAGAGGTTGCAGGTGGATCGGCAAATATTGCTGCCCAAGTCGATCGCGGTCGCTTTAATGCTTTAGTTGGCGCAAACAACGTCCAGTTAGGACAACTCGCCCCACAATTGCCCCCCAATTTACAGGCCCCCTTTAGCGGCAATTTTGAACTGACCGGGAATCTGAATAACTTAAATTTGAATACCCTGCAAGCGGCTGGAGGCGGTCAAATTGACCTAGCGGGCGGGCGCGTGAATATCCCGAATGCTCAACTGTCTGGGGGACAATGGAGTGCAACGGCGATCGCCCAAAACGTCCAACTCAATCGCCTCTCTCCTCAACTCCCTCCCACCGTTGATGGGCCGTTTACCGGGGCGTTGCAGCTAGCTGGAAATGTCGATTCCTTTGCCTTAGAGAATATTCAAGCCAGGGCGCAGGGCGTGTTAGGGCTGGCAGGAGGTAGCGTTGAAATTACCGAAAGCGAACTGCAACAAGGACGCTGGCGGGCAAATGCGATCGCGCGCGGCATTCAACTAGACCGCCTCGGCCCGCAAATTCCCCCGCAGTTTAGCGGCGTTCGAGCCGGGGCCTTATTGGAATTAGGCGGGACAACGGCGTCGTTTGCCCCCCAGGATATCCAGTTAGGCGGCCAAATTGCTCTCAATCAACTTCCGATTCTAGAACGCGGCCCGTTCGGCGCGAATATTACCTGGGACGGCCAGCGCTTGCAGGTTCTAGAAGCGGGCGCGCAAGGTTTCCGCGCTGTCGGAACGATTACGCCCAATTTCGATAACGTTTTAGCCAGTACGTTTAATTTCAGCAATATCCAACTGCAAGATTTAGACCTGGCCAACTTGCCTAGCGCCTTACCCCAGTTACCCGATACGGTGCAACTCGTGGGACGCGCCGACTTTGCCGGTCGGGCGGCTGGAAGTTTGAACGCTCCCGGCTTAGATGGACAAGTGCGTTTGCGGGGGCTAGCGGTCAATCAAGTCGCCTTCGATCTCGTATTAACCGGGCCGGTCAGTTTCATGACCGGACAGGGGGCCAACGTCCAGCTAGTTGCCACAGAAGGGACGGGAACGCCCGACCGGATCGCCGTAGTGTTAGACAGCGCGTTTCAACCCCAATCGTTTACCATTCAGCGGGATGACGCGATCGCTACAGGTACGCGCCAAGGGGATATTTTGGCTGCGAACGTGGCGAATTTCCCCCTCGCGCTGTTAAATTTGCGTCCGCCGACAGGGCCCCAAGGGATCGTGACGGGTTCCCTATCAGGCAATTTTGACGTGAATCTGGCCCGTTTTGGCGTGACGGGCGAACTGGCGATCGATCGACCCGCCGTTGGGTTAATTCGAGGCGATCGCTTAACTGCTCAATTAGCCTTCGCCGATGGTGCAGGCACCCTAACTAGCGCCAATCTCACCATCGGACAAAGCCTCTACACGGCGACGGGAAACTTTAACCTCCAAGGGAATAACCCCAGTTTCCAAGGCAATGTCAATGTTGCCCAAGGCAATATTCAAGATGTTTTAACCGCCCTTCAGTGGTTTGAACTCGATGATGTTCAAAATGGATTAACTCCCCGCGACTATGGGGAAGCCACTGATGTACAAACCGTTAACGTCGGTTTACCGGGAACTCCCCTGCTGACTCAGTTGCGCCGTTTCTCAGAAATTACCCAGTTAGTCGCCCTGCGCCGCCAAGAGATTGAAAGCGATCCCATCCCACGCCTCGCCGAACTAGCAGGGACGTTTGATGCTTCGATTAATGTGGCAGCTACCTTACAAACCGGCATTTCAGCCCAGTTTGATGTCTCCGGGGAAGACTGGGAATGGCGAGACTATACCTTTGATTCCGTCGTGGCAACCGGCACGTTAGATAATGGCATTCTGTCCCTATTGCCCGTGCGGATTCAATTTGAAGATGCCTTAGTTGCCTTTAGCGGTCAAGTGGGGGGCGAACAACAGTCCGGTCAGTTGCGCGTGGAAAACCTGCCTGTAGACTTGATCGAACGCTTTGTAGACCTCCCGGTAGATGTGACGGGACGTTTAGATGCGATCGCCACCTTACTCGGCGGTTCTTTAGAAAATCCCCAAGTCAGAGGCGTCTTGAGCTTAGAAGAGGGAACGCTCAATCAAACGCCCGTAGAATCAGCGACAGGCAGTTTTTCTCTGTTGGATGGTCGCTTAAACTTTGGTTCGACGCTGCTCATTTCCAGTAGCGAACCCATTGAAGTCAGTGGCAGCATTCCCAGTCCCCTACCGTTTGGAGCTGTATCGCCTGCGGATCGCGAAATTCGCCTCACGGCCAGTTTGAGAGACGAAGGACTAGCATTACTCAATGTTCTCACCGGTCAGCAACTTCAGTGGATTGAGGGCCAAGGGGAAGTCAATGTTGAAGTGTCGGGTACCTTGAATCAACCCATTGCCACCGGAATTGCTAGGGTTGAGAATGCTACCGTTGCTTCCACCCTTTTGCCCGATCCAATTACCGATATTGATGGGGTGCTGCGCTTCGATCGCGATCGCATCATCGTCGAAAGCCTCACTGGAGACTACGGCGGCGGCGATGTGGTAGCGGCGGGTATTCTCCCCATTTCGGCCCCACTTCCGGGGGGCGATCCGGCTCTAGAAACGCCTCTCACCATTGGTTTAGAACGATTAGGTGTCAATCTCAAGGGCATTTACAACGGCGGCGTCAATGGTAATGTCCTCGTTACTGGGGCTGCTTTAAGTCCGATCCTCAGCGGTGAAATTGTCCTAAGTAATGGTAGCGTTCTCCTCTCCGCTGACCGAGCCACCGCCACGACGAACGGGGGAACGGCGGCTCGACAACCGGGAGAAGGCGTTATCACCCGCTTTGATGATCTCAGACTCTCCCTAGGGAACGCTGTCGAGGTCACTTTACCCCCCATTATGAACTTCCGGGCGGTTGGAGACTTAACTATCAATGGCTCGCTAGACGATATCCGTCCAACGGGAACCATTTCCTTACAGCGCGGGGCAGTTAACTTATTTACTACCCAGTTTCGCCTCGATCGCGGCTATCCTCAAACGGCCACCTTTACCCCCGAAACCGGTCTCGATCCCTTCCTGGACGTGCGCTTATTTGCCTCTGTTTCTGAAGTGACGGGTTCGCGCCAACCCGTAAGTCCCATTGCCTCGGAAATTATTGATAACCCCATTAACGTTGCGGGAGCGGGTCTACAAACCGTGCGAATTGTAGCACGGGTAGAAGGTCCGGCTTCGCAATTAACCGAGAGCTTAGAACTCACCAGTTCTCCAGGACGCAGCGAATCGGAAATTGTCGCCCTTCTCGGCGGTGGCTTTGTCGATACTCTGGGACGCGGGGATAGTACCCTCGCCTTAGCAAACCTAGCAGGTTCGGCGTTATTGTCGAATATTCAAAATGTCATCGGCGATGCGTTGGGCTTAAGCGAGTTTCGTCTATTTCCGACCGTGTTAAGCGAGGGCGGTTCGCGCAATTCCACTCTCGATCTTGGCGCGGAAGCTAGTGTTGATATTACCGGGAATGTTTCGGCTTCGGTGCTGAAGATTCTCACCAACAATCAGCCCGCGCAATTTGGTCTGCGCTACCGTCTCAATGACAATATCCTCTTTAGAGGTTCAACAGACTTCTCTGGCGATAATCGAGCGTTGGTAGAATTTGAGCGACGGTTTTAAGGAATTATCCTATCTCAAATGTCTTGAAGGCTGAACCCGATAGAATACGAATATTAATTGCTGTTAGGCTAAAAAGGATCGCCCTTTCTAGCCTAATACTGCATCCTAGCGATCTAGAAGTCGGAAAAAGTAGAAGAAGTCCAGCCTAACGATACCGTAACCATGAGAGCGATTAAAAATGCACAGAGGATTCTTTTAAGCGGCTTCAGCATGGGTTCCATGAATAAAAAGAACAATATTGCCCATAGAATTTCCAGAAAATATCTACGACTAACACTTGCAAGAATCTGATGAGTCTGGCTGCATCAAGCCATGTGCCTTTATCATCAAACCTATCTATTCAGCACGGCTCGCAACCAGCTTTGCATAGTCTAAATTCCGTTGATAGTGAATGGCCCGATTTTGCGCGATCGCAAACACTCACCTGCTGCTAAACTTGGCAAGTGCGATCGCGCTTACTCTCTTCCCTTAAGTGCTGCAATCAAAATTCGCATCAAAGGTATCACTTTGATTGGGATCGAGTAAAGCCATAAAAGCCTTCAAAAAGGGTCAGGTGGGGGAATGAATTCACCCCCAACCCTAATTTTGATTCAAACTAACGCACAAATAAAGGCATAACTTCGGCGGCGGTGAATAAACCGTAAATTCCGCGTTGGTGTAGTTTTGCGCCAGCTTTGAGATAACCGAAAGCAGGGCCGCAGACATTGGCTGCCATACTGGTTTCATCGCCTAACGTGAAGGTATGGGTAGAGATTTTACCTTCAAAGGTGCGTCCGGTAATTTGGACATTGGTGCTGAGGGGTTTTTTGGGGTTGCGGGTATCGACTACGCCGCCGACGGTGACGCGATCGCGATCGCAAATTCCCACCAACTCCAGCATAATATCATCGGCGTGTTCCATATTTTCTAGCGCTAGAATGCCATTGGTTCGATCGAGTAGCGCTTCAACCTCAGCATCCGTCATCCCTCGCGCTTTCTCCACATCATACCCCGGCATATGGGCAATATCTTCGCGAATCGTAGCGCGATAGGCTTCCCAATTGGCAATACCCACGCCAAAGGTAATTTTAACGCTGTGAACTTCGGCATAACTCTGCGCTGCTAGGGAAGCGGCGGCGGTAAGTAAACCTGGGGTTGCGCCACAACCCGTCATGTAGGTTATCCCAGCGGCTTGAAATTCTGCTTGCAGTTCTAATAACTGTTCTACCGCACTGGTACGCTTCAGAGCATCCACCAATACCCCCCGCCAACCGGAACGAATAAATAACCGCGCCACATCTGCCATAAAGGTGTTAGGAAGGTTGGGTAAGGCGAGGAAATAGCCATCTACGGCTTGTGCGTGGTGAATGAGTTCTTCGATGCTATTTTGGCTAGGAACCCCAATAGACTCAACATACGCCAAAGACCCCCCATTGCGATAGGTCGCAGCGCAACGATCGGCATCTAAGCCTTCTGCTTGGTAAGCGTATCCTTTTTGATCGGCCGCTGCAACCCAAATCATTTCCTGTTTGGGTGCGAGGACTTTCGCGGCGGCTTGTCCTAACCCTCCAAAACCCAGAATACCCACGCGCAGGGGTTCTTTCACGGGTGTCGAGACGGGAATGCGATCGCTCAATTGCTTCGTACTCATAACCTTACCTGAAATCGAACAGATTTTTATTATCCCGGCTCAGGGGGGAAAAGGGGATGGGGAATGCGGAGATAGGGGGATGGGGGGATGGGGAGATGGGAGGATGGGGGGATGGGGAGATGGGAGGATGGGGAGATGGGGAGAAGAAAAGATAGGAAGACTTGATAACTATCAACTCAGCACTCAGAAACCCACTCAGCACACTGCTTCGCAGAAGCTAAAGCAACAGCACTTTACACTCAGCACTCAGAAACCCACTCAGCACACTGCTTCGCAGAAGCTAAAGCAACAGCACTTTACACTCAGCACTTAGAGAAGAGCTTGACTCTAGAGAAAAGTTACGCGAAACTGAACAATTAATGAGGTAAGGCTCCTCCGGTATACTAAATTTTGTTACGATTTAATTCAATAAGATTCAATAGCTCTCTAGAGGTTGCAGAGTTAAAGAATCGCAGGTAGCGAGGGAAAGCGCTCTCCGATGGCATTATCAATCTTAAGGTACATGCCACAGCAGGAAAAAAGTGCAAAAGGATTAAATTAACCAATGGAAACCCTAGAGTTTGTTATATACCCGGATGGTCGGGTACTCGAAAAGGTTACTGGAATTGTGGGTTCTTCTTGTGCGGAAGTCACCGCAGCTATTGAAGCACAATTAGGTGTTGTTCTTCATCAAGAATCCACCTCAGAGTTCTTTGCCAAAGTGTCTCATTCGCACGAGGCAACTATCACTCAATCAAATTACAGTGAGTGGTAGGGTGGGACGATCCCCGTCGGTCGTTTGCTTAGAGCAAGGCGATGCGTACTGATAAGGAAATCATCAATTTGGAGTATTTTCTTATCTACCGACGTAAAATTTCAAAGTACGCAAACCTCCTCTAAAAAATTCATCTGTGAAGAGGAGGATGTCAACTCACTTTATCAAGTGCAAAATTGTAAAGAACTACGAAAAACGCCATGTCTCACTTTAGCCAAATCAAGACTCAAATCCGTAACCTGGACTCTTTGCAAGCGGCATTAAACGATCTGGGGATTGAGTGGAAACCCGGCCCTCAGGCTGTTCGCGGATATCGCGGCCAGACTCATGATGCAGAAGTTGTCATTGAGCAAGACAATGGGTATGACATTGGATTTACCTGGAATGGTCAAGCTTATGAGTTGGTTTCTGACCTCCAGTTCTGGGGACAAAATTTGTCAGTGGATGGCTTTTTAAATAAAATTACGCAACGTTACGCTTACCATACGGTAGTTAGCGAATCTGCTAAACAAGGGTTTCAAGTTGCAGAAAAACAAAATAATGAAGATGGTTCGATCCGTTTAGTCGTGCAGCGTTGGAGTGCATAATGGATGATTTTTCTCCATCTCCGTTTGACGATGACCGAGGACGTTCGGGTTTAGAACCGGAACTCGGTGGCGTTTGGCGAGATGAACCGGAACGTTCGGGTTTAGAGCCAGAGTTGGGTGGAGTGTTGCGCCAACGGGGAGTTTATGTCGACGAAATTACCTGTATTGGCTGCAAGCATTGCGCTCATGTGGCTCGGAACACGTTCTATATTGAACCTGACTATGGGCGATCGCGCGTGGTTCGTCAAGATGGCGATACCGAAGAAGTCATCCAAGAGGCTATTGACACTTGTCCGGTTGATTGCATTCACTGGGTAGACTACACGGAACTCAAAGAGTTAGAGGACGAACGTAAATATCAGGTCATCCCCATTGTTGGGTTTCCGGTCGATCCCGCTGTGATTGCCACCCATCGGCGTCGCCAGCAGATGGAAAAAAAGCGCAAAAAGCACTAGCTGTCAAGCACAATTAAATAATTGTTATCAAGGCTGCTTTAGGGCAGCCTTTGCCATTTTTGCTGAATGCGTCGGACTTGTTCTTGAAATTTTGCGCCTTTTTCTGGGAGTACCGAGGCGACGTAGTTGGCGTATCCGGCGATCGCGCTCATCACATTTTCAGTATGACCCCAATGTTGACCGGTGGGGCCATTTTGTTCAATTTGGTGGAGAGTCGCCCGAAAGCGCTTCAGGGTTTTACGATCTAAAGAAGGGCGATCGCCATTGACCACAATTCCGGTGACATCGAGTTGGCTGGACTTTTTGCGGAGAATGCGGGTTTTCTGGTCGTTAATCGTCAACCCTTCATGGGCGACAATGCCTTCAGTACGCCGCAAAATATTACAAATGCCTTGCAGATAGGGTTCATGGGCAGAAAATGTCAGATCGTCTGCATAGCGCGTATAGGTAAAGCCCAAATCTTGCGCCATTTGGGTTAAACGTCGATCCAAACGGCGACAGATTAAATTAGAAATGGCAGGACTTGCAGGCGAACCTTGGGGTAAAAAGCGTTCCGTTGTTGCTACATAGTACGTTACCCCGTCGAGTTCTACAGGGGTAAGATTGGCTTCTGTACAGATCAAACCTAAAATTGTGGCGACGGCTTCGCAATAGCCGAAAGACCGAAATAACCCCTTAACGCGCTGATAGGAAATAGACGGGAAAAAATCTTTTAAGTCTAAGTTAATAATCACATCTGCCCCTAAGTGGGGATGGGCATTGGTGAGAATAGAGCGATCGCACCGGAAGCCATGAGCGGCTGCTTCTAAGGGAATTTTTGCTAAAATCTGTTGATAAATCCACGACTGCGCCTGTTTGAGACGCGGCATTGGTGCAGAAATTAGGCGCTCTCCCCCCGTCTTTTTGGGAATAGTAAAGCGGATGTAATGACAAACTTTATTGGTTTTGCGGTTAAATGCCAAAAAGCGCAACTGACCGATACTGATACCCATCGCCGCTGCTAGATCCGCCGCTGTTTGGTAAACGGGTAAACCATAACTCTGCAAGCGTTCGATCTGGCTTTGATGTTCCGAGAGTCCCCCAGAAACCTCTTCCCCTAGATAAACAATCTCTTGCTGTTGGCGCTGCTGCCATGCTTGGGCGCGTTCTAGGCGTTGGCGTTCGCGTCGTTCCTTGCTTTCCTGTTGCTTGCGGCGGGACTCAGCGAGGCGTTGCTTGAGGGCTTCTCGACGGAGTGCTTTTTCATTGTAAAGCCGCCGATTTTCTTGGCGCAAGCGTTCGAGTTCCTGTTGCAGTTCCCCCTGGCGACGAATTTCATCAGCCGGATCGTCTGCAATGATGCCTTCTGCGGGCCAGAAGCCATAGCGAATCATCTCTTCGAGGATAAACGCCTCTCGCCCCATTGTCCGAATGCGTTCGTAAAGTTCCTGGCGAGTGCGCGGTCGATCGGACATAGCCACCTCGAAACCAACAATAAGGAGATGAGTCTAGAATAGCCCCCGTTTTTTCAACTTGCCTAGGGCATCTTCGGCGGCGGCTTTTTCGGCTTCTTTTTTACTATGACCTCGACCTTCGCCGTAAGGCTTATCATTAACAAAGACAATTGCCACAAAAATGGGAGTGCGATCGCTTCCTCCGGCTTTATGCGTCTGATAGCGCGGCGGGTTGGGACCGATGCGGGCTTGTACCCATTCTTGGAAGCGATTTTTAGAGTCAATATTCGCTCGCGATTCTAAAACGCTATCGGGTACGGACGCAAACAGCGATCGCACCAACTCTCGCACGGGTTCGATATTGGAACCGCAATCTAAATAATACGCCCCAATAAAGGCTTCAAAGGTACTGCTGAGGAGTTTGGGGTTGGTGGTTCCCCCTTCGCGAACGGCACCTTTCCCCAAGCGCATCTGGGAATTGAGACCCATTGCGATCGCAAATTTTGCCAACTGTTCCTCATCCACTAGGGCGGCGCGTCGGCGCGTCATTTCATCTTCGGCTAATTTCTGACGATCCGCAAACAAATATTCCCCGCACAAAAACGTCAGCAACGCATCTCCGAGAAATTCTAGGCGTTCGTTATCCTCTTCACCCATACCGGGGTTTTCGTTGACGTAGGAACGATGCGTTAGTGCTTGGCGAAGCAGCATTTCATCTGCAAAGGCAGGTAGCAGCATACCTCAATATTCAACCTCAAATTGAGAAATCTCTTCTATCGCTGTACTCATACAGGTGCAGGCGATCGCATTGGCGAAGCTTCTCTCAAAGAGAATCGCCCGTTAATATAACGATGTTAAGCGATACCCGCACCAAAGCGCCTAAAATGCAAGCAGTGTTTGGGCAGGAGTGCAAGCAGTGTCCCCTCAAAAACCTGTGGTTCGCGCAACGTTAATCGGCTTTTCGGCGATTCTAATGTGGTCAACCCTGGCGCTGTTGACTGCACTCAGCGGTAATATCCCGCCGTTTCAACTCACCGCAATGGCGTTTATCCTAGCGTTTGGGATTGGTTTAATCTGGAGTCTGTCTCAGGGTAAGGGATTATGGCACCATTTTCGACTCCCGCTACCTGTATGGGGAATTGGCGTTACAGGCTTATTTGGCTTCCATTTTTTCTATTTCATCGCGTTACAAAATGCCCCGGCGGTGGAAGCAAGTTTAATTTCTTATTTATGGCCGTTACTGATTGTCTTATTTTCTGCCCTATTACCGAACGAACGGTTGCGTTGGTTTCACCTGGCGGGGGCTTTACTGGGATTTCTTGGCGCGGGCTTGTTGGTGACGCGAGGACAGTCTTTTCAGTTTAATCCTGAATATAGCTTAGGCTATCTCTCGGCGTTCATCTGTGCGGTTACTTGGTCGGGCTATTCGGTTTTATCGCGCAAATTTGGCTCAATTCCGACAGAAGCGGTGGGTGCATTTTGTGGCGTGACGGCTGTTCTGGCAGGGTTGTGTCATGTTTTATTTGAATCTACCGTTCAACCTCAAGGATGGCAATGGTTGGCAATTTTAGGCTTGGGGTTAGGGCCGGTGGGGTTGGCGTTTTTTACCTGGGATTATGGGATTAAACGCGGGAGTATTAAGGTTTTGGGGGCGCTTTCCTATGCCGCTCCTTTATTTTCTACAATTTTACTCATCGGATTTGGGCTAGCGCCTGCAAGCTGGACGGTGAGTGTGGCTTGTTTTCTGATTGTGGGGGGCGCAATCTTAGCGGCAGGGGATTTGCTGAGACGATAAGCCGTTCCGTATTCGGGAATACAGCGGTGGACGGGTGTTTTTGTTACCTTCAGGTCTAGATTTACTGGATGATGGCAGAGCCGATTCATGCTGGATATAGAGGCGATCGCCACCGCTCAATCTGAGATTCCTGTTCTAGAGTTTCAACAAGTTTGTCTAGAATATGCGTTGAATCAGCAACGCCTTTCCATTATTGAAGAGGTGACGTTCTCGATTGAACGCGCCGAATTTGTCTCAATTGTTGGGCCGAGTGGCTGCGGTAAAACCTCCCTGCTGAAGATGATATCGGGTCTGCACCCCGCAACGCAGGGAACGGTGAGGTTTCGCGGTCAGCCGATTGTTAAACCCCTCAAAAATGTGGGCATTGCCTTCCAGAAACCCGTGCTGTTGCCGTGGCGCAATACGCTGCAAAATGTGTTGTTACCCCTAGAAGTGGTACCCCCCTACAAGCGGAAGTATCGCGAAAATTTGCCCAGATATACCCAAGCGGCCCAGGAGTTACTGGCAACGGTGGGTCTAAGCGATTTTAAAACTCACTATCCTTGGCAGCTATCTGGGGGAATGCAGCAACGGGCCTCGCTGTGTCGCGCTTTGATTCACCAGCCAGAAATTTTGTTGTTAGATGAACCCTTTGGCGCGTTAGATGCATTCACCCGCGAGGAAATGTGGGTGATGATGCAGGCGTTGTGGCAAAAGACGCAATGCACGGCAGTTTTGGTGACGCACGATCTGCGAGAGGCGATCTTCTTATCGGATAAGGTGTATGTGATGGGGCCTCGACCG
>JAAHGE010000440.1 GCA_010672635.1 Desertifilum sp. SIO1I2
GTCGGCGAAGTGCTCGCCTGCGCCGCGCTCGACGCCAAGGAGCATACGACGCAGGCGCCCGGACGATACAGCGAAGCATCTCTTACGAAAGCTCTCGAAGAACGCGGTATCGGTTTTGAGTTTGCCCCACTCAAGATAGAACTTGGCAGCCAGTTCGTTGGCGATCGCCTCTTCGGGTAGGAACCCGCTTGCTTGAGCTTGAGCGATCGCCAAATCGTAGGATTCAATTGCCTCAGATTTTTGATGCAGCACTCGGAACTGTTCTGCCGCAACCAATAGACAGCGATGCTGATGGTTGAATGGGGCATGGGCAGCCCAACCTTGGAGTTTGAATTGAGCCATCTGCACGCGTTCTAAAATGAGTACCTGCTGTTCGGGACGCGCACGGGCATAGTTTCTCAGTTGGATCAGCGCGTCGTAAAAAACCCAAGTAGGGGCTAAGAAGTAACCGCTAGCCGCCTCGCTATATTCTTCCAGCAAGGGTATTAATTGGGCAATCCGTTCATCTTGCTCGAACCAGTAGCAGAGTAAAGCTTGGTAGAAATAAATGCAGAATTGCCCCAATTTGTCATTGATGGCTCGAAGATAGGGGAGTGCTTGATTTTCATCAAAAACAGAACCTTGCAGAACGTAAGGAACCTCAGCCTGCCCTAGCAGGTTCAGGATGGTCTGCAAGCACGCTTCGTAATGCTTTAAGACTGACTCTTGTTTGACTTGCGCGATCGCCTGCTGATAGTTCGTCATTTCTTCAGCCAAGTTTTTGAGTTCTTGACCTGTCCACAACTTATAGTGGCTGTAAGCCTCTAAGTTCAAAGCCACATCTTCCCAATTGCCGCTTTCTAAACCGCTGCGGTAGCCTTCTAAAAAGGAAGGAATCACCCGATGTAAGGGTTCTTTCCAATGGCGGATAAAGGCATTAACAATAAAGTAGGCTCTACTTTTTAAGGAAGAAACTTGCAGTTTATCGAGGAGGGCTAGACCGAGTTTACCAAATTCATGACCAATGGAAATCTCGTTGAAAATTCCACACAAAATCAAACCATAGTCAGCATAAGAAAAAATGGAAATAGGAGAATTGCCATACTGAACGGAAAGTTCTATTTGCTTGAAAATAAGCAACGGTAACAACGGAGGCAACCCACAATAGGCTGAGGAAATCAGTTTAGTAAGAATTTGCATGGCTGCTAGAATCTGCGGATCTTGCATCGCCGGGAGATCCAAGAGGCTCATGGGATCGCGCCCTTGCCAAACTCGCCGAGATTCAGCATAGGCAGCAGCAATATTGTCAGCCGTTGGCTGAGTAGGAAATTCCACGCCTAACTGCTGCAAGACTTGCAAACCCATTTCAACCGCTTCTAAAAAGCGTCCCTGAGATCGCAATGCGGATATACGGGCTTCGTAAACCTTGATGCAATCAAAGATTGAAGTTGCTCGTTGCAATACGATTTGACCGTAGACTTCAAGTTCCTCAAACCTGCCATTTAAATAAGCTGCTTCTAGGTAACTGTGGTGCAGTCCCAAGGTGAGTTCATAGCAATCCTCCCAGGCATTTGGGGGGAGGAGATGAAAACCTTGAGATAAATATTCTAAAGCCGACTGATAAGCCGTTGAACCGATGGCTTTACGACCTGCCATCAGGTTTAATTGCGCGAGATCGAGGCGCTCAGTCACCTTGAGAATCAAGCTGCTGCCCGCATTCAAATGACCCACAATTTCAAAAAGCCGTTCTTCTTGCGAGGTTGCCGAAAAATGGGTTAAGAGCAACCGACCCATTTGGTAATGTATCGAACTGCGAGAGTCTTCTGGAATTAATAAATAAGCAGCCTGCTGGATGCGATCGTGCAAGAATCGATAGGTTGGATTTACCACCTCTTCGCTTTCAGAGCGATCGCCAAGATTGCCGTGAAAGAATTTGTAGACCTGATTGGTGGGTAAAATAAATCCTTCTTGCAAAGCTGTCCATAATGCTGTTGCTGTGTCGATGGGAGATTGTTCGGCAACGATGGCTAATGTTATCAAGTCAAATTGATTGCCAACACAAGCTGCTAACTTGAGGATCTCTAGGGTTTCCGGTGGCAATTTCTGCAACTGCACCGCCATAAACTCCACCACATCATCAGTCAGCGCCAGAGGGGAAATTTGAGCCATGTCGCATTCCCAGTAACGGCGATCGCCATTGAAGGCGATATACCCTTCTCCGTGCAACGCTTTCAAAAACTGAGTGATGAAAAAGGGATTGCCTTGGGTTTTGCGCTCAATTAACTGAGTCAGAGGTTGGGCAAGTTGTGCCGAACAATTTAAGGTATCGGTCACTAAACAGTTAATATCCTCCAACTGCAAGGGGGAGAGCGCGATCGTATTGACAACGACCTGAGCTTTTTTGAGTTCCTCAACGGTTAAGATCAAGGGATGAGCTGGCGAGACTTCGTTATCCCGATAGGCTCCCAAAATTAATAGATAGCCCCTATCGTCGATCAGGAGTTTGAGGAACTCTAGCGAGGCAGAATCTGCCCACTGGAGATCGTCTAAGAACATCACCAAGGGGTGATCCGCAGTGGTAAAGACTTCAATAAACTTTTGGAATAGCAGGTTAAATCGGTTCTGCGCCTCGTTGCCAGAAAGTTCGGGGGCGGGGGGTTGCGGGCCAATAATCTGTTCGAGTTCTGGGATCGCTTCAATCAGAACTTGTCCGCTTTCGCCAACGGCTGCCAGGATCTGAGCTTTCCACTGAGCAAGCTGTCGATCGGATTCGCAAAGCAACTGCCCGATCAAATCGCGGAAGACTTGGACAAAGGCAAATAGGGGAATATTGCGGTTGAACTGATCGAATTTGCCTTTAATAAAATAGCCCCGTTGTTTGACAATCGGCTTATGAACTTCATTCACAACCGCTGTTTTGCCAATCCCAGAAAAGCCAGCAACTAGCATTAATTCTGAGGTGCCTCTGGCTACCCGCTCAAAGGCTTCTAGCAGGGTATGGACTTCGCGTTCTCGACCGTAAAGTTTTTCTGGGATTAAAAAGCGATCGCTCAAGTCTCGTTGGGCGAGAATAAAGGGGGCGATCGCGCCGGTTGTTTCCCACTGGGTTAAACATTCTGTCAGATCGTGCTTGAGACCCAAGGCGCTTTGATAGCGGTCTTCAGCATTTTTGGCCATCAGTTTGGCAACAATTTTTCCCACCATTTCCGGGATATCCGGCTCGATCTGATGGACGGGTAACGCAACTTTAGCAATATGACAATGCACCAACTCTAGCGGATCGTCGGATGAATAGGGTAAGGTTCCGGTTAGCAGTTGATAGAGCGTGACGCCAAGGGAATAGAAATCGCTCCGATAATCAATACCGCGATTCATCCGTCCGGTTTGTTCGGGCGCGAGATAGGCGAGGGTTCCTTCAAGGGTGTTAGGATTTTGGATCTCTTGAGTTTCTTTCGGCAGCAGGGAGGCGATGCTAAAGTCAATGAGTTTGATTTGCTTAGATTCTGGGTGAATGAGGATATTAGCCGGTTTGATATCTTTATGGATAACTCGATGGTGGTGGAGATCGTGGAGAATATCGGCCAGTTGAACTGCGATCGCTAATACCTCAGCGAAGTCTAATGGCTGCTGCTGGATATATTTCCCCAGCGATATTCCCCCCCAATCATCCATTACCAGCGCATAGCCGCTCCCAAACGGTTCTAAACTCAAAGGTTGAACAATTCCAGGAATGGGAAGATTTTTGGCGATGGTATATTGATTGCGAAACTGTACTAATTCCCCAAAACTGGGATACTCTCGTTGCAGCACTTTAACGATCGTGGGGCGTTGTTGAACAGTTTGCACTGCTCGATATACTGCCGTGCGAGAACCCCTGTACAGTTGCTCAACGATGGTATAGCCGGGAATTTCTGGGGGCAAAGACGGGAATGTGCTTGCTGAAGGAGGCATAGGGCTAAAAGGACTGAATTTCATCAATATGAAAGCCCAACAACCGTGCCCTTGGAGCGACGCGACAAACCTCTTCGCATCCAAAGCCAGGACGCTGAAAACGGAAGGTGGGTCAACTAGGGTATTGCCTTCAGTCTAGGCGCGAAACATGACATTGTGGTGAGGAAGTTGAGTGTAAAAAGCAGGCTCCAACTGTTATAGCAAAGTACTGAGTTAAAACCGAGCAATCCTCATCCTTTGAGTAGTTCAGCCTGTCCTCACCTTACTGAGTACAGCGATCGCTAAAATGGCAATAAAAAGCGATTCCCAAATCCAAGCTCCGAGAATCGCTCTTGTCCTCAACTGAGGACTTGTGAAAATTAGCTATTGGTGGCTAGAACCTTTTCAGCTAACTTATCGGGAACTTCTTGTAAGTGGTCGTATTGCCAATTAAAGAAACCCACCCCTAGCGTTAGAGAACGTAACTCGACAATCAAATCTTGCATTTCCGCTTGGGGAAGATAGGCCGACAGCTTATCCCAACCTTGCCAGTCTGCAACGGGTT
Source organism: Desertifilum sp. SIO1I2 (assembly GCA_010672635.1). GTDB lineage: Bacteria > Cyanobacteriota > Cyanobacteriia > Cyanobacteriales > Desertifilaceae > Desertifilum. The sequence goes on from JAAHGE010000440.1 coordinate 4,475, forward strand.
CGTAACCGAGAATTTGACCCCGGCGACCTGTCACCAATTGCAATACCTTCGAGGTAAACTCATTGGGAGCAATCACTTCAATGGCTGCAATAGGTTCTAATAAGGTGGGCTGACATTTCGCCATCCCTTCTTGCATGGCGAGGCGGGCCGCTTGTTTAAAGGCTTGTTCGGAACTATCT
>JAAHGE010000441.1 GCA_010672635.1 Desertifilum sp. SIO1I2
TCAAACTTGTGCGATCGCCCCCATTTTTCTTAACAACCTATACAGAAACCCTAAACTTCCGCGCCCCAACAATTACAGCTTACATACACCCGCATGAAATGCTTGTAGGTTCGACTCCTGCCATCGCCATGTAGAGGCGATGTAGCCTAAATGGTAAAGGCAACTGTATTCACAAGCTGCAATAACTCGTGCGGAAACTAAAACTAACTCACTGTTTCTTTAGATAGAAGCAAGCTTCAGAAAATCTTCAAAAGGAGGACAGAACCATGTGTTACTTATGCTTTTTCCCAATTTCTCGCAGCATCCAAATCATCACTACACGATTTCTACATTGGGTAAAGCATGAGCGAACACCGCTTAGATAAAATTGTTATCGAACGTCCGCGTCATGGTGGCGGCATCAAAACTCCTCCCGGTTCCCAGAAAAGATGGCAAAAAGACAACCACGAGGGGAGAATGCGAGAGTCCCTACGCCGTTCCTGGCGTGAAGGAAACTGTGCAAAACACTTCTCCGACCATTTAGGCCCCTTGCGCCGCCTGTTGCGTTCCAAAGTCGGTCAACATTGGGACGACATCTACAGCGAACTTTGCCAGCGCTTAGACCGCAACACCGTTACCGGACAGCATGTATTTCATCATATTTGGGAGATCGTCGAACGGGATATCATCATGGTGGATAACGTCCCTTACCGAAAAGTTCGCCGGAAAGACACCGAACCCACTCCCTTCTCTCATTGGCGAGGCGCGCTTTACATCCATCCAGAAACGGGCATTCTGTGTTTAGCACAGAACAAATCGCAACCCATTCCAGAAAAGCGCGATCGCATTGTCCTCGACACCAACCACTGCTACCAGCAAATTGACCAAATCTGGTACTTTGTTACCCTTCGCGAAATTCCCGAAGGCGAAATTGTTTGGGATGTTGTCCTCAAAAACCACATCAAACGCTCGTCCTGGATGGGAGCAATCCAACAATACGCGGCTAGCAAGCGTCAATGCAACAAAAAAGAACTCAAACGCATTGAGCAACAACTCATCCCCCACTAACCTTTTGATCGCGCGTCCTCACCTAAAAAGCGTACATACTCGCCGAATGGTATAGGCGCTTGATTTAGGCTCAAGTCCCGCAAGGGATGCGGGTTCAATTCCCGCGTATGACCAAACCGCTTTTTTAACTTACGCGCAATCTCTCTTGTTGACTTCGCGCCCTAACCCTGAAAGCTTACATACTTATAGAGCAACGGTAGCTCGCTTGACTGATAATCAAGAGGTTGCAGGTTCGATTCCTGCTAAGACCACCAAAAATAGCTTTCCTAACTTGCGCGAAGCCACCCCCTATCTTAAGTGCTGAGGTCAAGTAGGTTGGGTTGAGGTACGAAACCCAACAGCAGCCCCCATAGGACAATCGAGTGGTAGGTTGGGTCAAGGTACGAAACCCAACAGCAGCCCGCATGTCAGTCAATCACCCCTTTTCAACTACTTGTAATATCTCAGCCTTGCAGAATATTAGCAGTTATCGCCGCGCCCTCACTGAGAGAACTTACAAACCACCCTGTCACGGTGTTACCCTTAGAGTTTTCTAAACTTGCGCGGTTCATATTACCCGCCTGCGTGCGATACTGCCTCCTTTTTAAAAACTCATCAGGAGGAAGTTATGGTTAATACCGCAACCGCAGAACGCGACCTGCGTTTAGAAATGCTGAATAGCTTGCTGACTACCCCCCACCGCAAGCTAGAAGCCGTCGCTGAAATTCATCAACTGATTATTGAACTTGACCCCATCTTTTACGGACACCTGGCAGCTTGGTACCACAATCACGGCGATGTCCGCGACCACAAAGAAGTCTTTGTTGGTAACTTATTAACCAGTAACCTCAACGAACACCGTAACGCTGGGTTTACGATGTTACAAACCTTCCCGCCCTATGAAGTGGCCCGCGTTGTAGACTTCATGAAGCAACAACGCAACAAACTCCCGCGTTGTGCCAAAACCGCCGTTCAGCGTTACCTGAGAAAGCGGGAAGCCAACCCAGACTTTTTCGACCGCGCCGTTCTGCGGAGTCGCAAATCTGTCAAACATCTATACGCCAGCTTGCACATCAAGCCCAGCGAACGGGCAAACGCCATTCTGTTCAAGGAAGCGCCTCCGGAGGGGAGTTTGCTATACCAACTCAAGCAGTTAGCCAAGGCAAGCACCCCGGCAGAACAAGCCCAGATGATTGTCGAATACCGCATTCCTTACACCGTGGCAGTGGGCGCTATTCAGCAAATGACGCCAACGGTATTGGTTGCGTTAATTAATGCCATGACTCCGCAAGAAGTCATTAACAACCTCAATGCCTTGAATGCACGCGGGGCAATGGATAACCCAGAGGTGAAGCAGTTAATTAACGCCAAACTGGAGGAAGCAACGAAGGCTAACCGAGTTTCTGCATTCAAAGCGCGGGTTGCAGCCGATGTTACTCAGTTAGATGCGGAAACCACCGAAAAACTCGAACGCGTCACGAACGAACAAGTCAAGAAGCGCGGCAAAATTGTCAAGCCGACGGGTTTGTTAGTTGATAAGTCGGGTTCGATGGAACAGGCGGTCGAAATTGGCAAGCGTTTGGCTTCGATGATTTCGGGCGTGACTGAGGCAGATTTGTATGTCTATGCCTTCGACACGATGCCCTATGCGGTACAAGCGCAAGGGAATGAGTTAACCGACTGGGAAAAAGCGTTTCTGCACGTTCGCGCTGGAGGCGGTACCAGTATTGGTTGCGCGCTGGAAGCAATGCGCCTGAAGCAGCAAGTGGTCGAGCAAATTATTCTGGTAACAGATGAAGGAGAAAATGCAGCTCCTTATTTTGCAGAGACTTACCAAGCTTACTGCCAAACGCTAAATGTCTTCCCGGATGTGATTATTGTCAAAGTGGGATATTGCAGCGATTGGGTGGAAACTCAATTAAAGAAAAAGCAAATTCCCGTAGAGACGTTTACGTTCAAGGGCGACTACTACGCACTCCCGAATTTGATTCCGCTGTTGTCTCGTCCTTCTCGCTTGGAGTTACTCCTAGAAATTATGGATACTCCGCTGCCCGTACGAGATGACTAGTAAGTTATAGGGTGGGCAATTGCTCGCCCTCCTTTGATTCGGAGGCTTACAAAGATAATGAAACTTGCAGAAGCATTAATTTTAAGAGCAGATTGCCAAAAGCGGGTTGAACAGTTAAGACAGCGATTAACGAAAAGCGCCCAGATACAAGAAGGGGAAATGCCGCCAGAAAACCCTCAGACGCTTTTGGCTGAACTGGAAACAGCAGTTAGCGAACTGACTGGGTTAATTCAACGGATTAATCGCACCAATTCGCAAACGGAACTAGAAGCCGGAATCATGCTTTCAGATGCTTTAGCCCGCCGAGATACGTTAATACTGAAGCGAAGTGTCTATGAATCTTTGATGAATGCGGCTTCTTACTCCCAAAACCGTTATAGCCGTACTGAAATTAAGGTTCTCAGCACGGTTAATGTGGCGGAGATTCAATCCCAAATTGATAGAATGGCGAGAGACTACCGCGAACTGGATACGCAAATTCAAGCGGCAAACTGGAATACAGAGTTGCTAGATTAAGTAAGTTGGTAGCCCAAAGCAGGAGAAGCGAACACAAACCCGCCAACTGGGAAAGTTGGATACATCCCTAGCCGGATTTACCTGGTAGGTGTTAGGGGCGATGCCTGTGGGTTCAAGTCCCAAACTGTACAAATTATGCCCAGCACTGTTACAGGTGTAAAGGGTATTGTTAAAGTTACTACCGCGTGTTGGTCTATTGCTTTGGGTGAGGGTGGGATATTTCTTAATTAATTTGAGTTTGGGTTTTTTTAGGATTCCCAATCGCAAAATCAAGTAGAAATTTGGGGCAAAATGCTTAATCTGACGCAAAAAATAGGGTAGATCGAGTCTACCCTATCTGATTTCAAACTTGCAAATGCTTATTCGTAGTATTCGTAAGTACCGCCGTCGCAAACTTCAACAGCCGATTGAATTAATGCGCCTCGTCCAACGCTGCCATCGGATGCAGGCCCTAGAACGCCTTTGAAGTCATACAGGCAATCTTCTCGCCCATCATCAATGGTAATGGTGACAGATTCTCCGGGAGCTAAAACATCGGAACCGAGAATATCTTCTTCCCAAGAGCTAACGCTCGGAGGAGAGGCATAAAACTCTTCGAGAACGCGACTAGTACGGTTAATAAGGGTAAAGGAAACTGCTTCGGCTAAAGCGCTTTGAATGCTAAAGCCAACAAGGGGTAATGCCAGGGTTGTTGCGAGGAAGAGTCTGTTGAAATAACGATTAAACACCGATGAACTCCTAGGTGAATATAAGGAAGAATTCGACTGAAAATTCTGAGGAACAGGCGGCACTCAAAAGCGCAATTTTGAACCTATTGGATAAGGAAGAGTTTTTGCTAGCGCTTCTGTTAAAAGAGAAGAGATTGGAGCTTAGTAACTGTATGTCCAAGAGGGGCTTTCACACATGTTAACTTGATCTTCAATGACCTCTGCGCCATCCGACCAACGGGCGTAGGTGTCATAGGTACAGGTGGTTAATCCATCTTCAATGACGACCTCTAATGTTTCTCCTGGCCCAACATCTTCAGTTAAGATATTGGGG
>JAAHGE010000442.1 GCA_010672635.1 Desertifilum sp. SIO1I2
AAGGACGAAGATACTGGTAAAAAGCAATTGCAGAGTCAGTCAGATTTATTATTTGTGTCGGAATATTGAGATGAAATCAAGGCAATCGGAAAGTTTGACAAAAGTGAATGTATGACAGCGATCGCCCTCAGATTTTTTTGTCAAATTCCAAAATAACGATTAGCAACTAACCGAGCGCTAACTGCTAATCGTTCGCTTAACTTTCTCTAAACTAACCGATGAAATTACTGTCTCGCTTCGCGTGCCAACAGTTCTTCAATCCGCAAGCCTACTTGATTTTCACCACCAAAAACTGTACCCAGTTTCTGATTTTTGAAATGATCTGCCGCCAGGGTGTATGCCCGCGCCGGAAGCGGTACATACTTGACTTCAGTGACTAACCGAGGAGCATTGCTCAGGTAATATTCTACAAACGCCTTCACTTCAGGACGACTTGCAGATTTAGCACTCACGTAAATAAAAATTGGGCGCGATAGCGGCGCATAGCTACCGTTTTCAACTGTTTGTCGGGAGGGTAAAACCGGGCCATTACCGCCATCAATTGCCACAGCTTTCAAACGGCTTTTGTTCGCTTCGTAATAGGCGAAACCAAAGTAACCCAAAGCATTGCGATCGCGCGAGACACCTTGGACTAGCACGTTATCATCTTCGCTGGGGGTAAAATCAGTCCGACTCGACTTAGATTTGCCAACAATCGCCTCAGTAAAGTAGTCAAACGTACCAGAGTCAGCCCCCGGTGCAAATAACTTCAAAGGCGCATTGGGGTAATTAGAACGGACTTGGCTCCAATTCGTAATTTTACCTTGGGCCGCAGGTTCCCACATTTTCTTCAGGTCTGCCACCGTCATGCTGGTTGCCCAGGTGTTTTGGGGGTGGACAACCACCGTCAAAGCGTCATAAGCTACAGGAAGTTCGATATACTGGACGCCTGCTGCACGGCAGGCTTCCATTTCTGACTTAGAAATCGGTCGAGACGCATTAGAAATATCGGTTTCACCCGCACAGAACTTCTTGAAACCGCCACCCGTTCCAGAAATCCCGACAGTGACTCGCACCGAACCTCTTCTCGTCTTTTGAAAGTCTTCCGCAACCGCCTCTGTCACTGGAAAAACTGTGCTAGAACCATCGATTTTAACGGTGCTAGGACTCTGAGAACGTACAGCAGGGACAGATAATCCGACAGTAGCAGCAGTCAGTACCGCTGCACTGACCGCTGTTAAGCGATTCAGCTTAAACTTCAGCCCATTCGCTATCATAATGACTTGCTCCAGGACGCTTAAATTGAGATTGAGATAGTCCCAATCAAGAATACCCAGCCAAGATTAAGACACCAGAAACGGAACGGGCAGATAAATTAAGAAATGATTGTGGCTTAGTTAAAGAAAGTTGGGTTGTTTGAGAAAAAGTTTGAGGGGATACTCTTTCAGGATATATCAAGAAAAACTGCTAAATCCTAGCCTAAAACAACACCGTCGATCCTCATTCCCTCCCCAGGCAGAAACCCTCTCTAAAAAGGGATATCTTCATCATCCTCATCTGGATCGTCTATCGCTTCTGATTCCTGCATTTTTCCGTTGAGATAGAGTGCAGGTGCAACAGTCGGTTGTTCTAGCCCCTCCAGTTCTCGATTCAGTTCAATCACCTCGCCTTTAAAAAACTCAGCAAAATTTTTCGCGACTTGCAAGACTTTCTCGGAATCCACGGGAGTCAGGCTTGGAGAAACGGGAGACTCCAAAGGTTGAACAACCGGGCGTTCCGAACTCAACTCAACCTTCAGGGCGGGAACTGCTGAAGGAGACGAATTCATCTCAGAAAACGCAGGCTGTTTTACAGGGGGGGCGGGTTGTTCATCAAGAGGACGTTCTAGAGGTTGTCGCGTGCTTTGTACCTGGGAAGGTTCCGGGCGTTCTGGAAGTTGTCGCGGACTTTGCACCTGGGAAGGTTCCGGGCGTTCTAGAGGTTGTCGCGGACTTTGCACCTGGGAAGGTTCCGGGCGTTCTGGAGGCTGTCGCGGACTTTGCGCTGGTTGGGGTTCCTGGGAGGGTTGCGGAGTCGCCTTAACTGACTCTGGATCGGGGATTAGCGCCACCGTCACAGACGCCTGAATCACCTGATTAAACGCTTCTGCTATGTTGCGTTCCTTTCCTTGAACCATTTTCAGTAAAGCCATCGTCCGAATCCCCACTTGCGCCCGATTCGCTTTAAAGCTCACCAAACGACCGTGTTGACGGATCAGGGTTTGGGTAGATACGGGTTTAACCTGACTCAGCACTTGTTCCCAAAGGGATTTTAAATCTTGGTAATTTTCAGTTTCGCTTGAACTTGCGACCGGTTGCGGATCGGGGACAACCACCGGAGGGTCTGCGGGTTCCGGTTCCGCCGTCGGTACAGGCTGCGGGCTTTCTGAAGGGGGAGGTGGTGCAACTGGGGGGGCGGGTACGGGGGAAGGTGCAGGGGAAACGGTCGCGGTTCTGGGGCTTTCCTTGCCGTTCTGGGAGGCGGTTTGAGGGGGTGGCGAGAGCGTGCTTTGCTTACCGTTCTGGGAGGGGGTTTGGGGCGGTTGCGAGAGGGGAAGAGCCGATCGCAATAATCCTAACAGCGTGACTTCTAACCACAGACGCGGTTGAGTGGTATTTTTGATCTGGACTTCGCTGGTTTTGAGGTGTTGCTGGCTGTGGAGAATTTCGGGAACAGTCCAGTGTTGGGCGCATTCGCACAAACTCGCCCAGGTTGCGGGGGTGAGGGCGACTAATTGGGAACTTTGCGGCGAACTTTTGGCGATCAGCAAGTCGCGATAGAAGCTGACTAAATTTTGCAAGACTACTAGGGGTTCTCGACCGCGATCGAGAATGGAACGGATAACGGTAATGACTTGCGTTCCCTCATCGGAGGCGATCGCCTTTAGCAGTTCTAACAAATCTCGTTCGGGAACTGAGCCGACTAAATCCCAAACTTTCTCTGGAGTCACTTCTTCTGAGAGTAAGCTGAGTTGATCGAGCAAGCTTTCGGCGTCTCGCAGTCCCCCTTGGGAAATTTGCGCCACGAGCATCAGCGCTTCGGGGGTAATCTCAATTTGTTCTTTGCTCGCAATTTCCCCTAGGTGGCGAACCATTGGCTCTAGAGGGATGCGGCGAAAGTCAAACCGCTGACAGCGAGAGATGATTGTGGGGAGTACGCGCTGCGGATCGGTAGTGGCTAGCACAAACACCACCCGATCTGGCGGTTCTTCTAAGGTTTTCAGTAGCGCGTTGAAGCTGGCGGTACTGAGCATATGCACTTCATCGAGGACATATATTTTATAACGACATTGCACGGGGGCAAATTGGGCGCGTTCGATTAATTCTCGGATGTTATCGACTCCGGTATTGCTGGCGGCGTCAATTTCAATCACATCTAGGGATGAGCCGTTGGTAATGACTTTGCAGGTGTCGCACTGTCCGCACGGATCGGGGGTTGGTTGACCGCTAGACAAGCAGTTGAGCGATTTTGCCAAAATGCGAGCGCTGGAGGTTTTCCCCGTCCCTCTCGGCCCAGTAAATAGGTAAGCCGGGGCGATTTTGTCTTGTTGGAGCGCGTTGGTTAGGGTGGTTGCGATCGCTTCTTGACCCACTAAATCGCGGAAGCGCTGAGGACGATATTTATGATGGAGGGGTTCATAAGTCATAAGTGTGAATTGTCGTTGCAGACCGTACCTAAAGCGCAGACTCTTAATCTTAAAGGAGGACGGGAATTAAACTTGCTCTACTAGCCTAGGAGATTTTGCGCTTTTGTGCTGAATTTTTCGCCAACAATTTTCTGACGCAGCTTGAGTACAATCGGGATAGGTGAAATAGAGGGAGAATCAGATGTTTAGGCGGATTTGGCAAGCAATTTCCCGTTTTTTTCAGGGTTTGTTTGGGAAAGTCTTGGGGAAACCCTCAGCCGATCTTGAGCCAAGCCATCCCCCACTTGAAGAAAGCGACTATGAATTTTTATATCTGCAACTGCTCGAACGGGTGCATCAAGGGTGGGATGCGTATCGAATTAAACCTTATTTACAATCTTTACTAGAACGCAGTAGCGAAGCCCAATGGGTGGCTTGGGTGCAACGGTTTGGCGATCGCCTCCTAGCGTCCAATTCCCCGAACCCGGAACTCGCCTCGCGGATGTTTAAGCTAGGAACCCTGGATACTGGCAAGTTGGGGAAGATTTCTCAAGAGTACGCCACTCAACTTTTAAATCAAAATCCGGTCGTTCCACAGGAGTTTATTCCGCCTAGCGAAGAAGTGCAGGTCTTATTTGAGCAAGGCAATCAGCAGTATAGCCAAGGATTATACCAAGCCGCGATCGCTTCTTACGATCGGGCGATCGCGCTTCGACCCGACTTAGGCGAAATTTGGACAAACCGGGGGTTAGCCCTCAATCAACTGCAACAATACGAAGAAGCTTTAGCCAATTACGACCGCGCCTTAGCTCTTAAACCCGATTTTTACACGGCTTTGAGCAATCGCGGCATGACGTTAAAAAATTTAGGACGCTACCCAGAGGCTTTACTCAGCTACGATCGCGCGATTACAGCTTATCCCGATTTCTTCGATCCGTGGTTGAATCGCGGTAATATTCTGATGGCGCTCAAGGAGTACCAAGAGGCGATCGTAAGAAGCGATCGCC
>JAAHGE010000443.1 GCA_010672635.1 Desertifilum sp. SIO1I2
CATAAAGTCACTATTCCTTGTTTGAGATTAACTCATATTCATAACGAGTATGATTTGTCAGAATATAGTCATGATGAGTTCGTCTTGAACAAGGAATAGTGACTTTATGTACGATTGCACTTCCGCTTCCTCTGCAACTCACATCACTTAAGAATTCCTCGATTCAATGAATTCTCGATAAAACTGTTCGTGCGAACCTGCAAAATTATCCATTCCCTCTTTAGTCAAATATCCGCTCTTAAGCGTGTACGGATTTTCGACATAGCTATAGATTGCTTTTGAACGTTTAGGGTTCTCGCTCCAACGAATATTGAACGCAGCATATTTTGGGAAGAAAGTCATCTCAGTATAGGCATCAATGCGATCGTGTATCCACCAAGCCAGCGCCGTCCAGTCTTTAGTGCGATCGTAATAGGGGATAAATGAGGTCACAATAATACAGGCGGTTGCTCCCATGTACCCTGCGGCATCTTTCATATCCCAAATATGCTTTGCATAGTTTGACTCGTTACTAGCACAGTTATACTGGTTCTGATTCTCTGCTCCTCTGGCGTTGACTGCACAAGAACGATAAGCAGAGCGGATAGTAATCCGTCCGAGTGCGTCTTGGATCGGTTCTAGTACCTTCTCGCAGAGATTTTTTCCGGCGGCGATCGCCAATTCAGGATCGTCTGGGATATTGGGAATTCCTTCAATTTGCGAGATTTCGGAATACAGAAACTCGCGCATAAAAAAACTTTTGGAGAGTTGCACCCGTCCCAACTCTTCCAAGGCTTTGACGGACTGTGGCTTTCTCATCGTCGATCTCAAGGTACTTGAGATGCTTGTTAGGTATCTTTTGAACAGTTCAGTCTATCCTAATCGTTCTGAGGACAGCGACAGACGTTACATTATTTTGCTTTGTTTTCGGTTCGGGACGGGGATTTTCAAGCTTAAATGGATGCGGAAGCTGTTTTTGTCGCATCTAGATTTGAGGGCGATCGCGCTTTTTTATTTTGATTTTGAATATGAAAATTCTATATCGCTAATCTTACGGTAAATGTTTTTTGCAACACACAACTTTCGCTACTGATATCTTAGGAATGACAGGGGTGTAGGGGATACCGCAAGTTTGTTAAAGTTTTGAATTCAGAATTTACAGAACAGATGGATTGGTGCAGTATCAAGGCATTGAGGTAATATTTAAATTTCAATATCCAGTATAAAAAAGATCTAGATTTTAACAAAACCTGGGTAATTTGAACGAAGGCGCTAAAAAAACTCAAGTTTTATTTTTTACAAGAATAACCTTTATGTCATCAAAAAATAACTGAATTCTCTTTCAAATAGACGATGAAAAAATAAAAAAGCTTTGACATAATGGCGCTTGTTGTTTCGAGTCAATAGGAGTTAATTTCCTTGAATCTCAAACAGACTGCCCTTTGGTTTGGTCTTTTTACGGGGGGATGGTTAGCAACGACTGCCCCGAATGCGATCGCAGCGTCTTTCACGGCTGCTGATGCAGAATTGTGCGTGGGTCAGAACACCTGTTTAGTCAACGACTTCTTTACGCTAACGGCCCAACCCGGCAACAAAGAAATTACCACCAAAACCATTGGTGGCGTTCAAGGTTTGGGCGTTGCTGACGACGCTCAAAATTTAGGTCGCGACCCCTCTCGCGGTGAAATTGACATTGAAGAAATTCTGCGCGTTGACTTTGCGCGTTCTTCGGTTTTAGAGTTTCTCGACTTAAGCTTTATGTATCAACCTGGGGTTTACGAAGATGAAGTCTTTGAAATCGCCCAGGTGACATCGGATGCAGGCGTGGGGACGCTGACCATTACGGGCGATACTTCTGCGGTTTGGAGTCTGGGGGGAAGCGTTGTCAACCTCTCGCCTTCTCTGGTGGGTCGCGGAGGTTCCTATCGCATTCTCAATCCTTTCAGCGATTCATCAATCTCCGGATTTAGTCTAACTCCTGTTTTAAATACCGATGCTGAGGGGAATATCCCCACAGGATTTGACAATAGCGATTTTGCCCTCACTGCTGTGGACACCACAGAAGCAGAGGTCAAAATCCCTGAGTCTAGTTCAACGGGTGCCTTACTGGGCTTAGGCGCTTTATTTGGACTCAGTTGGTATCGTCGGCGGTGGCCTGCGAAAAACGCTTAACGCCGATTGCAGGAGTTACTCTCCATTCCAGAGTAGCTCCTTACTGATTTAGGGGAATTTGCCACCACTCTTGTAAATGCGATCGCAAAACCTGAGCAAAATCCGCGCGCTGTTCGTATAGAGGAGTGCGCGTTGGCTTGCGTTCGGCATCTAAAGCCCAGCCATAATCGCTACTGATGCGAAGTTTATCGTGCCAATCCAAAACTGAGACAATTAACCGGGGTGCGGGGGTATTTTCCACATCCGGGACGCGAAACACATAATTAAACGTATTATGAGCCGCTGCTGCCACCGTAGAAGGCTGTCCGAGTTCGGCGTGCAGGCGCGATCGCACTTGCTCGACTAAACCCGGACGATCGATTTCTTCCAACGGTTTAACCGCCAGCGTCAAGGCAAAATAAAACTTTTCAACCGGAACGAATTCAAGCTGCATGGTGCTATATCGAGAAAAGGAAGAAAGGGGAGCCAACCCCCACTACAAGACTTGCGATCGCAAATAGGCAACGGGCAAACTCACTAACTTCCGAGAGGTCGAGACGTAAGCACGTTTGGTAAATACATCGTATTGGTTGCGCTCAATGGCATCCAAAATTTGCGCGTACAGCATCAACGCCGACCAAACCGGCCAGCGCGCGTCGGGAATCAGCCAGCGGACGCCCTTTTCCGCCTGGGTAAAGAATTTGCGAGCGCGTTGAATCTGAAAACTCATAAACTCGCGCCAGCGTTCGTCTACCACCCCATTCATCAAATCCTGCTCGGTATAGTTAAACAGCGCTAACTCAGCTTGGGGTAAATAGATGCGGCCTCGTCGCGCATCTTCCCCTACATCGCGCAGGATATTGGTGAGTTGGTTGGCAATTCCAAGGGCGATCGCTTCCTCTATCGGTAAGTAGGGTTCGCACGCCTTATTCCACGGAGCCGTATTCCGGGAGCAATCCACCCCCATTACGGCCGTAGACATCAAACCGACCGTACCCGCCACTCGATAGCAATAGAGGTAAAGTTCCTCAAACGTCTCATAGCGACTGCGGTACAGATCCATACGCTGACCTGCCACCATATCGCGAAAGGGTTGAATATCCAACGGAAAACTAGAAAGCGTATCGACTAACGCCACATCGGTATCATCAACCGGATCGCCGCGAAATACAGATTCTAGCTGTTGTTCCCAACGATCGAGCGTTTCGGGGGTCGTTCCGGCCGCTTCCTTTCCGTCTACTAGCTCGTCCGTACGCCGACACCACGCATAAATCGCCCAAATTGCGCGACGTTTTTCTTCTGGCATCAATAAAGTTCCCAGATAAAACGTCTTCGCGTACTGGGCGGTGATCTGACGGCAGAGTTCGTAGGAGTCCTCTACTGAGGTCAGGCTTCTCATGCAAGGGGACTTAGAGATTTGTAGCATTCGTGTATGAGCAAAAGCGCGATCTGCTGAAGGTCAGTAATCGGTAAGAGTGGAAAGATCCAATCGCAGACAGAAGGACAAAAGCTAACTGCCAACGCCAATCGGTTGAGTATTTGTCACCGAAGGTCGATTACTGTTCGCGATCGCCTGCGCTGTCAGCTTACCAGAAAGTACGGCCCCTTCCATACTGGCCAGGTAACGTTGCATGGTGTAATCGCCTGTTAAAAAGAAATTAGAAATCGGCGTAGTCTGGGAAGGACGGTGCTGTTGGCGGCCGGGAGTGGCTTTATAAACTGAACGCGGTGTTTTCACCACATGATATTTCAGCAATTTGGCTCGGTCGTCGCCGCTAAAATGTTGGGGAAACAGTTGTTCGAGTTCTGCTAACGTCGCCTCAACAATCTCGCTATCAGATTTGCTAATCCAATCTTTTGCTGGTGCGAGTACCAGTTCTAGCATTGAACGATCGGGGCTAGCGTAGGCTTTGCAGGTATTGCTCATATCTGCGTAAACGCTCAGTAAGGGCGATCGCGAAAACAGCAGATGATCGATATCAGTGAGTTTTCGGTCAAACCACAGGTGGAGATTAATCACCGGAACGCCTTCTAAGCCATCGAGTTGCTTAAAGTAATCCAGTTGTCGCCAAGGTTCTGGAAGCATCACCTTCAGCGGATCGACTGGCATCGCCGAGACGTAAAGATCGGCCGTCAGCACTTCATCCGGCTGTCCGTCCAAACCGCGCATTAGGAAACCGCGAACCTTGCCATCTTCGTCAAGCAGAAACTCTTTAACCGGCGCATTCAGGCGAACTTCCCCGCCGCGTTCGGTAATGTAGTCTACGAGGGGTTGGCACAAGCGTTCCGTTGGCGAACCGTCCAGGAAAGCCATTTTCGAGCCATTCTTCTCTTGGAGAAAGCGGTTGAGAGCCGTCAGGATGACTGTAGAAGAAATTTCATCCGGATCGATGAAGTTCAGCGCCTTAGACATAGCAATGAAGACTTCTTTTTCCACTCTCGGCGGCACATTTTGCAGCTTCAGCCACTCGGAGAAGGAGTATCGATCCATTTGTTCGA
>JAAHGE010000444.1 GCA_010672635.1 Desertifilum sp. SIO1I2
TGGAGGCAATGGGGAGAGAGCAACACACCCAAGCAAACGCACCTGATTCCCCTCATTGCCCTTTTCTCGACCTACCCACTCACCCCAAGGCAGAACATGACACCTCCCAACGATACCCTCGAAGTAATACCCACCCCAGTGGATAAGAAAGCCGTTATTCAAGAAGTCCTAGAAGCCTATCCTGAAAAGGCCGCCAAAAAGCGGGCAAAGCATCTGAATGTGCATGAAGAAGGCAAATCAGATTGTGGTGTAAAGTCCAACATTAAATCCGTTCCAGGCGTTATGACGACTCGCGGTTGTGCCTATGCTGGCGCAAAAGGGGTCGTTTGGGGTCCGGTCAAGGATATGATTCACCTCAGTCATGGCCCAGTCGGTTGCGGCTATTATTCTTGGTCTGGACGGCGTAACTATTACATCGGCACCACAGGGATTGATACCTTTGGCACGATGCAATTTACCTCCGATTTCCAAGAACGCGATATCGTCTTCGGCGGTGACAAAAAGCTAGCCAAGCTCCTCACCGAAATGGACGAACTGTTCCCCCTTGTCAAAGGCGTCACAATTGAATCGGAATGCCCGGTTGGGTTAATTGGAGATGATATTGAGGCCGTCTCGAAGAAAGCGGCTAAAGAGATTGGCAAACCCGTAATTCCTGTACGTTGCGAAGGCTTCCGGGGCGTTTCCCAGTCTTTAGGCCACCACATTGCCAACGATACGGTGCGCGACTGGGCATTACCCATTGCCGATAAGAGAGCCAAAGAAGGAACCTTAAACTTTGAACCGTCTCCCTATGATGTCGCCGTAATTGGGGATTACAACATTGGTGGAGATGCTTGGTCTTCCCGGATTTTACTCGAAGAAATGGGTCTGCGCGTCGTGACTCAGTTCTCTGGGGATGGCACTTGGAACGAAGTGCTACTCACCACCCAGGTGAAGTTAAATCTCATCCACTGCTATCGGTCGATGAACTACATCTGCCGCCACATGGAAGAAACCTACGGAATTCCCTGGATGGAGTTTAACTTCTTTGGGCCAACGCATATTGCCGAATCCTTAAGAGCGATCGCGGCCAAATTTGACGAGAAAATCCAAGAAGGTGCAGAACGCGTCATCGCCAAATATCAAGCCCAAAGCGATGCAGTAGTTGCCAAGTATCGCCCCCGCTTAGAAGGCAAAACCGTTATGCTGATGGTCGGTGGCTTGCGTCCTCGCCACGTCATCCCCGCCTTCCGCGATTTAGGAATGGTGGTTGTCGGTACGGGCTACGAGTTTGGACACAACGACGACTACAAACGCACCACCGAATACATCGACGATGGCACCATCATTTACGACGATGTTTCGGGCTATGAATTTGAACAATTTGCCCAGCAACTCAAACCCGACTTAATTGCAGCAGGCATTAAAGAGAAGTACGTCTTCCAAAAAATGGCCCTTCCGTTCCGGCAAATGCACTCCTGGGATTATTCCGGCCCCTATCACGGCTATGACGGGTTTGCTATCTTTGCCCGCGATATGGACCTCGCCCTTAACAGTCCAACCTGGGGTTTAGTCAAAGCCCCTTGGAAGCAAACCGAGGAGTAGATGAGGTGAGTGAGTAGATGCGATCCTCACCATCTACTCACAAGTCCCCTGGCGCTCGTTCGCTATCCCCCCCCGACCCACATAGGAGAGAAAGTCATGGCTCAGAATGTTGACCAAATTAAAGACCACGTAGAACTCTTTCACCAGCCGGAATATCAGGAACTGTTTCAAGTTAAAAAGCAATTTGAAGATTGCCACAGTGCTGATGAAGTCGCAAGAGTTGCAGAATGGACGAAAAGCTGGGAATATCGCGAAAAGAACTTTGCTCGCGAAGCCCTCACCATTAACCCAGCGAAAGCTTGTCAGCCCCTCGGTGCAATTTTTGCGGCCTCTGGATTTGAAGGTACTCTGCCCTTTGTACATGGTTCTCAAGGCTGCGTTGCTTACTTCCGCACTCACTTAACCCGCCACTTTAAAGAACCCTTCTCGGCGGTTTCCTCTTCGATGACTGAAGATGCGGCGGTATTTGGCGGTCTGCAAAACATGATTGATGGTCTAGCCAACTCTTACCAGTTGTATAAGCCGAAGATGATTGCCATGTGTACGACTTGCATGGCTGAGGTGATTGGAGATGACCTGCAAGCGTTCATCAAAACCTCAAAAGAAAAAGGATCGGTTCCCGAAGATTTCCCCGTCCCCTATGCCCATACGCCGAGCTTTGTCGGTTCCCACATTACGGGATATGACAATATGCTCAAAGGGATTTTGACCAATCTTACCGAAGGTAAGAAGACGGAAACCACCAACGGGAAATGGAACTTTATTCCCGGCTTTGATACTTACACGGCGAATAACCGCGAACTGCGTCGGATTCTCGACTTATTTGGCATTGACCATACGGTGTTGGCGGATAACTCTGATACGTTTGATTCTCCCAATGAAGGCGAATTTGTGATGTATCAGGGCAAGACTACCCTGGAAGAAGCCGCAGATTCGATTAATGCGGAAGGCACGATCGCGCTGCAAGCCTACTCTACGATCAAGACGCGGGAATATATTGAAAAAGAGTGGAATCAACAAGCCACCGTTCTGCGCCCCTTCGGAATTCAAGGCACCGACCAGTTCTTGCAAAAACTCTCGGAAATTAGCGGTAAACCGATTCCCAGAGAACTCGAAATTGAACGCGGCCGTACCGTTGATGCGATGACGGATTCTCAAGCCTGGATTCATGGTAAGAGTGTAGCCCTGTATGGCGATCCCGATTTGGTCTATGGTTTGGTGGGCTTCTTGCTCGAACTGGGGGCAGAACCGACTCACATTGTTGTCACCAATAGCAATGAAGTGTTTGAAGCTGAACTGCAAGCGCTGCTGGATTCTAGCCAATATGGAGCAAATGCCAAGATTTGGGGCGGTAAAGACCTGTGGCATCTGCGATCGCTGATGTTCACTGAGCCTGTAGATTTGTTGATTGGGAATTCCTACGGAAAATACCTCTGGCGCGATACCAAAACGCCCCTCGCCCGCATTGGCTATCCCATCTTTGACCGCCATCACCTGCATCGCTATCCCACATTAGGCTATGCTGGGGCGCTTAATTGGCTCAACTGGATTATTAACACAATCCTCGACGATCTCGATCGCAATACCATTATTCCGGCTAAAACCGACATCTCCTACGACTTGATCCGTTAATGTCGGTGCGGACGCGAAGACAAACCGGGTTACGGGCTGCCGAACCCCAAATCAACCCGGTTTCTCGTTCCTTTATTCTTCCCGCTTGCGCTATGGTGACGATTTTTCCCAAACGTTTCCCGTTGTGGACTCTCCCAAGACAACAGCCCTTCGATTGGTTAGCCCCGGCGCGTCAATGGCTGAATCAGATTGAATTCCACAACCCTCAACTGGCTCATCAAGTCTGCCAACTTATCCCCAGCCGCTGTGCGTTTGAAAGAGACATTACTCTGTTTGGTCAGACTTACCACATTCAAGCCCTGTGCAAACTTAACCCCCTGTATAACGAATTGGCGTATTTGCGCCTTCGGGCCCTTACCTATCTCGCCGATGAATGCGGCGAAGAGGTCACGAAGTATATAGCTTAGTCTCTTTCCTACCTCCTTATCCACCCATCATCTAGGGGCCCCGGCCATGAAAATGACCCAAGGCAAAATTAAAGAACTGCTGACTGAACCGGGTTGCGAACACAACCACCACAAGCACGGAAACCAGAAAAATAAAGCCTGTACCCAACAAGCGCAACCCGGTGCAGCGCAAGGGGGCTGTGCCTTTGATGGCGCGATGATTGCTCTCGTTCCGATTACGGATGCGGCTCATTTAGTTCACGGTCCGATTGCTTGTGCGGGGAATTCCTGGGGCAGTCGCGGCAGTCTTTCCTCTGGCCCTTTGCTCTATAAGATGGGGTTCACGACCGATTTATCCGAAAATGATGTGATTTTTGGCGGTGAAAAACGCCTGTATCAATCTATTTTGGAAGTCCAACAGCGCTATCAACCCGCCGCAATTTTTGTCTATTCCACCTGCGTTACTGCTTTAATTGGCGATGACTTGGATGCGGTGTGTCAGAAGGCGGCGAACAAGACGGGGACGCCGATTATTCCGGTGAATTCTCCCGGTTTTATTGGCAGTAAGAACTTGGGAAATCGGGTCGGGGGCGAAGCCTTACTGGAATATGTGGTGGGCACCGCCGAACCGGAATATACGACGCCCTACGATATTAATTTGATTGGAGAATATAACATTGCCGGGGAATTGTGGAATGTTTTGCCCCTATTTGAAAAGCTAGGAATTCGAGTTCTTGCGAAAATTACGGGCGATGCTCGTTACCAAGAAATTGCCTATGCCCATCGCGCCAAACTCAACGTGATGATTTGTTCTAAAGCGTTGATTAATATGGCCCGCAAGATGGAAGAACGCTATGGCATTCCTTACATCGAAGAGTCGTTCTACGGTGTTGAGGATATGAATCGCTGCTTGCGAAATGTGGCGCTAAAGTTAGGCGATGCGGCTTTGCAAGACCGGGTAGAACGGCTGATTGCAGAGGAAACGGCAACTTTAGATCGCACCTTAGCACCCTATCGCGATCGCC
>JAAHGE010000445.1 GCA_010672635.1 Desertifilum sp. SIO1I2
TAAACAACAGTCTTAAAATAAAAATCGCCCTGTCCGTTGGACAAAGCGCGTTTGGAGGATCTGGTGAATCTGAATCGTTCCTTTTATTACAAGCGATCGCTCAGTCAATCGTAAATATTGCCAGAACTGCTCCCAAAGCGATCGCTAAAATCGGGGAAACTTGATAAATAGTGACAACGGCTGCAACAATGTAAAGGGTTTCCTTGAGCCAGTCAAAGTTTTTCATCGCGATTGGATTGAACTCGATAATCTAATTAGACTCTGAGCTTGACTGGGTATGAGTTGGAGCATTTGTTACCCGTGTCGGACTTTTGCCTGACATCTGTAGGGCTAAAAAACTAACTCCTGTGTGAGTGGCTGTTTTCAGGTGAGTTATGTCGCGATCGCTAAAAGTTGCCCCAGAGTATAAAGAAACTGTCAAGCGCAATCGTTTTCCTAACCAAGAAGCTTTAGCGACAGAGTTAGGATTCTCTAGAGACACCGTTAGCAAGTTCCTCAACGGCAAACCTGTTGATTATCTCAACTTTGTCGAAATTAGCGAAAGACTGGGGCTAGACTGGCAGAAAGTCGCCTCTAAAGGAGAAACCACACCTCCACCCCCCTCACCTTTTATTATCGGTACTCCCATCACCCAACCGCCCTACTTTTTTGGGCGACAGAAGGAACTCAGACGCATATTCGACAAACTAAAAGGCCATCCCCTGCAAAACGCCGCCATTATCGGTAAACGGCGTAGCGGTAAAACTTCTCTGTTGCACTACTTGAAAAACATCACCACTACGCCAGCAGCACAGTTGCGCCTTAACCAAAAATGTGATTGGTTGCCGCATCCAGAGAATTATTGCTGGATATTTGTAGATTTGCAAGATGTGCGAAGGCAGAGCCGAGAGGGATTGTTAGGTTATATATTAGAATGCCTGGAAATGCCGATACCCAATCCTTGCGACTTAGATCAATTCATGGATGCAGTTAGCGGCAAATTGCACAAACCTACAGTTATCTTACTCGATGAGATTGGCGTGGGGTTGCAACGCTGTCCAGAATTAGATGATGGGTTTTGGGAGAGTTTGCGATCGCTTGCCACCAACTATACTCAAGGTAATCTAGCCTTTGTCTTAGCAACACCCGAATCACCCATAGAACTAGCGCGTCACACCGGACATACTTCGCCCTTTTTCAACATTTTCGGCTACAGCGCCACATTGGGAGCGTTGACAGAACCAGAAGCGCGAGAATTAATCGCTAGTTCCCCCATACCTTTCCCAGAGGATGATATCGAGTGGATTTTAGCCCAAAGTGGACGCTGGCCAATTTTGTTGCAAATCCTTTGTCGAGAAAGGTTATGTACTCTCGAAGATGGGGAAACTGGGGATAACTGGCGAGAAGAAGCGTTACAACAGACGCAGCCATTTGTACATTTGCTGGAAGGATAAAAAGTAAACTGAGTTAATGGCTTCGCTTATAACCCGCCCGGAAATTGATTTCCGGGCTAATAGCGAAAGTCGGTTAAAACCGACTAAAAACCTTGAGAAGAATTCTTCAGTCCTCTTTAGAGGACTTCTGCTATTAGCCTGCGATTTGAATCGCAGGCGGGCTTGAACTCAATACCCAGTTAATCTATTAAATCCGATTCAGTTTGTTAGCCAGGGAAAAAAACTGTCTCTAATATTTGCTCTAAACTATAACAACAGTCTTTAGGAAAACAACTCTCATCTAACGACGTTTCGCGCAGAGCTAAATCCAGCGCATCGCTGTAAGTTTCCATCACAGCATCGCGCAAGTAAGATTTCAAGCTAAGGCTTTCTTTAATAAGTTCTTTAATTTGATAACGTTGTTCGTAAATAGTATGTGACCAACTCCGAGAACGCTTACCCGGTTGATATTCCCACTTCAGCAAATGCCCAATTAAAACTCTTAAGCGGTTCCTCAACTCCCGGCGGTCTTGTTTTCCCAAGGATTCAATCTCCTCAGCTAAATTCTGAATATCCAAACTATGCCACGCACCATCTCGCAAAAACTTGGCTTGTTCGACAGTCCAAGCATAAAAATCGGTTTCGTATAAATCAGAAGATTGAGAGACATTTAATTGGGTTGGGTTCATAGCTGCTAAACTTGTAGAAGATAGGAAAGCACTGTAATAATTATAATTATGTTGTCAACAAAGCCCAGTCGCATTGTAAGATCGAAAAATTGCCAAGCATTCCATTGTTATGCCTGAATCTATCCAGCAAGAAGCCCAAGTGATTCTGGATACTCTTGCATCTATCCCCTTTGAGGATTGTATTGTACTCAGCAAAGAATTCCGCGAACTTCCGATGACTGCCGGTATCTATGCTGTTAAGCATCGCACTCTGGGAATCCTCTACATTGGCAAGGCTAGAACGCTACGAGACCGCTTTCGTGGGGGTCACAAAGCTTTCCTTTGGGCATTTATTGAAGAATTGAAAGCGACAGACATCCGCATCGCCTTTTACCAATTAGACTTTACTCAATGGTTACGGTTATCATCAAAGTTAGAAATCCTAATCATCCAAGCTATTAACCCACCCTATAACGTGAAAATTCCAGCGAGGGACTAACGCTATGAAAAATGTGCCTGCTATCAACGAACATCTCTCCCCTGAATTAGCACAAATCTTTCTGGAAGGATTACCTGAAAATATTCGTAACGCACTGGAAATGCGGGCTAAAACAATGAACTATCCAGTTTGGGCAGTCATTGAAATGGCTATAGCAGGTTATCTTGATGAAGAAGCTTTATCTTTTGTTGATTGTAAGCCTAAACCCGATTAGCCACACAGTACGATTAGCTTAGATGAATGACTAGATACTGGATAAAGGGGATTTTTATCAGCATCGTAAAGTTCCAATAGATTTACCTCAGCTCTAAAACAATAGATTCTCAGCGTTTTTGCTCGCACCTAGCCCAGAAGACACAAACCCCAACCAAAATGACCTCGCCAAATGTGCCGCGCAACGCCTACACCCATTCACCCGAACAGCATCCCAACCTAATTATCGGTAGCCTGCAACTCCTGTTTTGGCTTTTCTTTCGTCCTTCTGCTTGGGAAAGCTATTTAGGCAAAATTGATCCTGCTCTAGTTCCCATATCGAATCAAGCAAGCCGTTTGCACTGGCGGAACAAAGCTTTATTCCGACTGCTAATTCAAGCATACTTAATATTACCTATTATTATTAATTTGATATTTATCTTTGTGTCTGCATTGTCAAAGCTATCACTTGAACTTATTTTAATCAAAATAGTTCTTGCTTTGTTAATCCCTTTAATATTATCAATATTTTTCTTAATAAGTTTTGCGCTGTTAAAAAAATACTTTATTTTTTCTTTCATTCTCAATCATCAGAGGATATTTTTACAGTTGGTGATTTGGACGATACGATAGCATTTCAGATTATAATTACACTTATATCAAGTATAAATTTGAATATAACTTTAAGCTTTATTATAGCTAATGATTCGATAAATATTACTCAAACTTGGTTGGCTACCTTATCATATTTAATTGCATTCTCTGTTGCTTTTAGCATACATTGTAAGGCAATAATTAACAGAAATCTGTTTCCAGAAACGCAAGAAAATACTCTTGATAAGAACATACTAAAATATCCACTTAGATTAATTGATTTTATTTTTCATATACCTTTTTTATTAATGCTAATTTTTGTGCGACCATTCTTATTTTATCCATTTTCAATTGCATGGAACAATCTACTTTATTGGCTTGATAAAAAATCTACTGACATTACCTTTTTTTGGCTACGCTATCATTCTTCCTTCTGGGATGAGTGGCAATACTTTAAGCTCTATGGTTTGGATAAACACCTCATGTTGGTAATGGAACGTAGTCCTGATGAAGGAATAGCCGCACTTAACTACCTGAGTACCAGTCACCAACGTTGGGCTGCACAAGCAGTACAAATAGAACTAGATGCAAGGGAGTTAGAAAATTGTGTAGATGTAATAGCCATTAGTAACGCTCATCACAGTCTAGCTGCTGGTGAATTAAACAGCCCAATCAGCAGCTTACTCAGTAGCTTCAGTCGTATTAGTGAGGATGTAGAAGCAGCCCTCAACCAAGAAAGCACTTACAACCAGCGTTTAGCCCTCAGTGCAGTAGCAGAAAAATTAAACGGTTTAATTCGAGAATTAACCCGCAGCAGTGATAAATACTCTGTTCGTTTTCGCCCCATCGCTACCCAATGGTCTGAAATAGTCACCAACTACATACAAGAACTAGCCAAAACAGTCGAACTTCGCCAAGAAATTGATAACCCCTACATCATCGGTGTCCCTCTCACCGAACAGCAGGAAATCTTCACTGGACGCACTGACATCGGTACTCGCATCGAACAATTAATCCTCGACCGTCGCCGCCCACCTTTGCTACTCTACGGACAGCGACGGATGGGCAAAACCTCCCTCCTCAACAACCTGGGACGCTTGCTACCCAATAGCATCATCCCCATGTTTGTAGACTTGCAAGGGCCAGTTTCATCAGCCAGTGACTATGCTGGTTTTCTCTACAATATCGCCAGAGCGATGATAGACTCAGCCAAACGTCAAAGTGCTGTCACTCTCCCACCCCTCACCCGCGAAGCCTTAACC
>JAAHGE010000446.1 GCA_010672635.1 Desertifilum sp. SIO1I2
TTCCCTCCACCAAAAGACAAAAAACCTGGTAGCCTAAAACGTGGCAAAGTTGGTGAAAGGAAAGTCTCCTAGGTTGAAATCTCGATTTGTCAAGGGTGTCGGTCAAACAGAATCGTACTATTGGCAGTTACTCCCGTATATTCGTGCCGAGTGGAAAACGATTTCTCAGGCCCTTGCCTGTACTTTAGCATTTACCGTATTTTGGCCAATTTTGGCGCGACTGGCGGGGGTGATGGCCGCTTTAATTGGGGAAGGGAACGTGCCTGCGATCGCCAGATTAGCAGGAATCGCCGCCATCATCTTTTTGATTCGGGGCATCGTGCAATACGGACAAGATGCACTGATGGCCAAGGCCGCTCTAAAAATTGCCCTAGAACTGCGCCAGCGGGTCTACGCACACCTGCAAAAACTGAATTTAGGCTTTTTTGAGGTAACACCCACGGGCGACCTCTCCTACCGCCTCACCGAGGATATTGACCGGATTGGAGAAGTCATCAACAAAGTGTTTCACCAGTTCATCCCCTGCGTGCTACAACTGATTGTGGTGTTGGGGTATATGGTCTACCTCAACTGGCAATTGACCTTCTTTACAGCGATTATTGCCCCGGTGATGGCGGTTCTGATTGGCTGGTTTGGCGAACAGTTGTTGAAGTATTCTCGCCGCAGCCAAAACCGGATTTCGGATTTATCCGCCCTGCTGACGGAGGTGTTTAGCGGGATACGCTTAATTCAAGCTTTTGACGCCCAAGACTACGAAATTGCCCGGTTTGCGAAGGAAGCCGAACGCAACCGCAAGGCAAAATATGCCGCCGAACGCCTGAAAGCGATTCAGTTTCCAGTTATTGGCTTTTTGGAAGCGATGAGCGTGTTGCTGTTATTTTTCTTGGGGGGTTGGCAAATTTCCCAAGGGAATTTAACTGGAAGCGAGTTTATTAGCTATGTGGCGGCGGTGGCGCTGCTAATCGATCCGATTTCGATTACGACGAGTAATTATAACGAGTTTAAGCAGGGGGAAGCCTCGATTGACCGGATTTTTGAGCTTTTAGCAGTACAGCCTGCGGTGAAAGAACGGCCCAATGCGATCGCGCTGCCTCCAGTTACGGGTAAGGTGGAATATCGTCATGTCACCTTCGCCTATCCAACGCTGGCGACTCCGGGAAAAACGCCCCCACCCAATCCCACGGTATTGCACGATCTCAGCCTAACGGTGAATCCCGGAGAAGCGATCGCTCTGGTGGGTGCTTCGGGGGCGGGGAAAACCACCCTAGTCAATCTGCTACCGCGCTTTTACGATCTTCAAGCTGGAGAAATTTTGATCGATGGGGTCAATATTGCAGAGGTGACGCTAACCAGTTTGCGCCGACAGATTGGGATTGTTCCCCAGGAGACGCTATTATTTTCCGGTACGCTGGCGCAAAATATCGCCTTTGGTCAAACAGATTTGAACCTGAAGGCGGTGGAAGAAGCGGCAAAAGTGGCCAACGCCCACCAGTTTATTAGCCAACTCCCCGACGGCTATCACACTTGGGTGGGAGAACGGGGAATGTCGCTTTCTGGGGGACAAAGACAGCGAATTGCGATCGCCAGAGCCGTGTTACTCAATCCCCGTATCTTAATCTTAGATGAAGCCACCTCAGCCCTCGATTCAGAATCAGAGGCGCTAGTCCAACAGGCCCTAGAACGGATTATGCGCGATCGCACGGTGTTTATCATTGCCCATCGCCTCGCCACTGTACGCCGCGCCAGCCGCATTCTGGTGGTGGAGAAAGGGCAAATTCTGGAATCGGGAACCCATGAGGAATTATTGCAAAAAGGCGATCGCTATGCCCGTTTCTACGCCCAACAGTTTAGCGAGTCGGGTCGCTTATAGCGTTTCTAGGTAACTTAACAAATCCGCCATTTCTTGAGGACTGGGTTGAAATTGAGGCATGGGAGGAGTATCGCCGCTAATGACTTGATAAATCAGATGGCGGCGAGACTTCCGTTCCGATACCCCTTGCAAACTCGGTCCAACTCGTCCTGTTGCTTCGATCCCATGACATCCCGCACAATTCATCTGAAAAATTGCACTTCCCTGAATCTCATTGCCTTGCAAGCTTAAAACACTTTGGATGTAAGGGTCAGCATGTCCGATTTGACTGATTCCCCAGAAAATTAACCCGACAGCGATCGCAATGGCAACGAGAATTCCTAGCCAGCGTTGAAATAAAACTTCAGAATGAGTAACCTGATTAGCCAAAACTGTTAAATCAAAATTATTGATACAAGTTCGTTTTTAAACGTGTTTCTGCTGCCGTTTCGCTTGAAGCCTGTTCCCGATTGCCAACAAACTGCGATCGCCTCGGTGACTTTGCAGCTTCCAGCCTCAGAACTTCCCCCAACAGAGATGAGAGCGTCAAGTCGCTGTTAGTTTACGTTCAATAACATATCTTAAAAGTTTCAGGGGGATAGAGCAACAATTCATGCAGGGGTTTGAGGATTTTGGGCAACTTTTGCTCAGGGAAGCGCGATCGCCTCAGATTCCCCTCACCAGAAACCAACCCTTTACCCTTCTGCCTTCTGCCGAATCCTTAAACAAATCTCACCCGTCCGCCCTCTCTCAAAACGCTACCGATTCTCCGAGTTTCTCCTCAAAATATTAATTTTTGTTTAGAAGAGTTATATTGGATTAGGAGTCAGAATCGGGATACCTTTATAAAATCCATTGCACAATCTGCTTAACAAAACTTTGATATAACAAAACTCAAGTCCCCCATTCGAGAATCTCAGCCCGTGCCCAAATTCCTCAACTCCGAGACTTAAAAGCGTTCTCTTTAACGCTCGCCCAAGATTCAGATTAAACTAACATCAATCAAAATCAGCGCCATTGGCAAAGGAATTTCCAGGAATCTGTTCCGGATAGCTACCCTAGATATACACCTAAGCTGATAGCCTGCAACCATATCGCTTATGGAAGGATCATTTGAAATCACCCTACTTATTATCCTGACGGTCACTGCGGGCATCGGTGCTCAAGTTTTAGCAGACTACCTCAAAGTCCCGGCGATTGTCTTTTTATTGCTATTTGGCATTCTTTTAGGTTCAGATGGCTTAAATCTCGTCCATCCCCATCAACTAGGCATTGGACTAGAGGTGATTGTCGCCCTTGCAGTTGCCCTAATTCTGTTTGAAGGCGGACTCAATCTCGAACTCCGCGAACTCGGCAAAGTCTCCGGTAGCTTGCGGAATCTCGTCACCATTGGAACGCTGATTACCTTAATTTGCGGTGGGATCGCCGCCCACTACTTGAGCGAGTTTCCCTGGTCTATTTCCTTTTTATACGCATCCCTCGTCGTCGTCACCGGCCCAACAGTAATCTCCCCGCTGCTCAAACACGTCAGCGTTCAGCGTCCAGTTGCCGCCTTACTCGAAGGCGAAGGCGTCCTCATCGATCCAGTCGGCGCAATTCTCGCCGTTGTCGTTCTAGACATCATCTTAAACGGCGATGCCGACCCCACAGCCGTCATCAGCGGTCTATTAGTCCGCTTAGGAATTGGCGTCGGAATTGGGGCTGTAGGAGGAGGATTAGTCGGTTTATTCCTCAAACGAGCGAGTTTCCTCTCCGAAGACCTCAAAAACCTCGTCGTTCTCGCCAGCTTACTCGCCCTCTTTGGCTTGGCGCAAGAAATCCGCAGCGAATCCGGATTAATGGCCACCGTCGTATCCGGAATCGTGCTGAGAGCCTCCTCCTTGCCCGAAGAACGGCTCTTGCGACGCTTTAAGGGTCAACTGACCATTTTAGCCGTCTCCGTCTTATTCATCCTTTTAGCCGCAGATTTATCGATTGCCAGTATCGCTGCTTTGGGTTGGGGAAGCGTCGGTACCGTTTTGGTTCTCATGTTCGTCGTGCGACCCTTAAACGTGCTGATTTGCACCTGGAATAGCGATTTGAACTGGCGACAAAAGCTATTTATCAGTTGGATAGGTCCGCGAGGCATTGTTTCGGCGTCTGTCGCTTCCTTATTCGGGATTTTACTGACCGAACGGGGGATAAACGGGGGAGATGCAACCAAAGCATTAGTCTTTTTAACCATTATCATGACCGTCGTCTGTCAGGGACTCACGGCGAGTTTAATGGCACGCTTATTGAAAATTACCTCCACCCAAGCCACAGGCGTCATTATTGTCGGCATTCACCCGTTAAGCCGTTTAATTGCCCGCCTGTACCAAGAAAAAGGCGAATCCGTCGTTCTCCTCGATACCGATGCTGAAGCCTGTCGCCAAGCCCAACAAGAAGGCTTGCGCGTCTTTCTCAGCAGTGCTTTAGATACCGGAGTTTTGGAAGAAGCCGGACTCGGTTCTGTTGGCAGTTTCTTGGTGATGACCAATAATGGTGAAGTGAATTTAGTGCTGGCGCAACGGGCGATTGAAGAGTTTTCACCCCCACGCGTTTACGCCGTATTCCCACGCGATCCGCAAGCAAGCAGTAATAATCAAAAAAATAAGGTTAATCAAGCCTTTGCCTCGCAGTTAGCCATCAAAACCTGGAATCAATACATCACGGATGGCAAAATCAAGTTAGGAACAACCACCCTCAAAGAAGAAGGGTTTGCGTTCCAACAAGCTCATTTACAAGC
>JAAHGE010000447.1 GCA_010672635.1 Desertifilum sp. SIO1I2
TGCTAAAGTTCTCCCTGATTGGCGGATTTGTCGGGTGACGGGGGAAGCTCTCAAAACCCTCTCTCAAGGCTAAATTGGCAAGCTTTCCCGCTTAAGATACCGTCAATTTCAGTAACTAAAACTGTAACCAACACCACTTTCACAGAGGCAAATGCCAGATTAGGAGTATCACAAAAAGCGAGTAGACAATTTGATGCTTTGCGTCTACCGCTCTATCACTAACTCCTAGGTGAGGAGAAGTCCAATCTTATGCATTCTTCTGTTCCTTCCAAATTTTTATCGTCTTCTTGGGTTCGGCTATCGGTTTTGCCCTTAGCAGCGGCAGGGGTACTTGGCATTACCCTAACGGCTACGGGTGTATTTTCCACTTCTCGTCCTGTTGTTGCCCAAGAACGAACCATGCGAACCTTAACAGTCAGCGGTCAAGGCATTGAACGAATCCCCACCACGATAACTCAAGTTCAGCTGGGTGTCGAGGTGCAAGGCAAAACCTCTGAAGAGGTACAGCGAGAAGTGGCGCGGCGTTCTTCCGCCGTGGTTGAACTTTTGAAAGCCCGAAATGTGGAAAAGCTGGAAACGACAGGCGTTCGCCTCAATCCAGTTTATGATTATTCTGGCAATACCCAACGCTTAACGGGATATACGGGCGTTAACACCGTAAGTTTTCAGGTGAATACCGAACGCGCCGGAACTCTGATTGACGATGCAGTAAAAGCTGGCGCAACCCGCGTGGATGGGGTAAATTTTACGGCAACCGATAGCGCGATCGCAGATGCCCAAAAACAAGCCCTACGCCGCGCGACTCAAGATGCTCAACAACAAGCAGACGCCGTTCTAGAATCTTTAAATCTCCGACGCCGAGATATTGTCAGCATCCAAATTAATAATGCTAGCGCCCCACCCCCGCCGATGTTCAGAGGGATGATGAACCTCGCCGAACAAGCCGCAGACGCTAAAACCCCCATTGTCGGCGGCGAACAACAAGTGAATGCGATCGTCACCTTAGAAATTCAGTATTAAGCCTAGCAGCACGGGAGTTTTGAACAGACTCAGAACTCCCGGTTGCTTTTAAAATTCGCCCTGATTGTAAGCATTAGCTTCATTATCTCGTTTTGAACCTAATAAATCGAGCCGTTCTACTCGAATCACAGGTTTAGATCGGTTTGCCCCCGTTGAGCGATCTTGCCAATGGTCAAACTTTAAGGCACCTGTTATACCGATGAGACTGCCTTTACGAACATAATTCGCCGCAACCTCTGCTGTTTTCCCCCAGAGTTCCAGATTAAACCAGTCTGGCTCATCCGATTTACTGGTGCGACGATTGACCGCTAGGGTTAAGTTACAAACAACGCTTCCTGATTCAAAATATTTGACATCCGGATCGCCACCCACGCGACCGACTAAGGTTACAACATTGAGACTCATGAGATCGATTTACCCTTGTTTTTTTCGCCAACGTTTATACTGTAGCCGAACCTGAACTCATTGAGTCGGGTCAAGACGCAAAACTTTCAATTCGGGGGTGCAGTTTCCGCAGGTGGGTTGTCAAATCCCCTATCCTACGAGAAAGATGCCAGACCATACCTGAGTCCCACATCTATTTCAACATTGTCCTGAAATAAGATGCCTAGCTCAGGATATAATGGCAGATTCCGAAAACAGGCCAGTGGATTCGGACACTAAATCGATCTACCTGACTAGACTCAGGATAGAAAACGTAATAGAATCCACCTCGGTTAGATAACAGTTACATTTTTTGTAGTTGCACGGCTTTGCATCGCAATTGGGGGCGTAGAAATCGGTGGGTCTTTTCAGTCGATTTTCACGGGACATGGGTATCGACCTCGGTACCGCTAACACTTTAGTTTATGTATCGGGTAAAGGGATCGTGCTTCAGGAACCCTCAGTGGTTGCCATTGACCACGAGACGAAGCAACCCCTAGCAGTTGGCGAAGACGCCAAAAAAATGCTAGGTCGTACCCCTGGCAACGTCGATACCTTTCGTCCGCTGCGAGATGGAGTCATTGCTGACTTCGATACCGCAGAATTGATGCTCAAACATTTTATCGAGCGCGTTCATGAAGGCAAAGGAGGACTGATTTCTCCTCGCATCGTCATCGGAATTCCTTCCGGCGTGACGGGCGTTGAAAGACGTGCTGTAATGGAAGCTGCTGCCCAAGCTGGCGCGCGGGATGTTTATCTGATTGACGAACCCGTCGCCGCTGCGATTGGAGCAGGATTACCCGTTGCCGAACCAACAGGCAACATGATTATTGACATTGGGGGCGGAACCACTGAAGTCGCCGTTCTCAGCTTACAAGGTACGGTTATTAGCGAGTCTGTGCGGGTGGCGGGTGACGAACTCAGCGATTCGATTACGCAGTACATGAAGAAAGTTCATAACCTTGTCGTTGGGGAAAGAACCGCCGAGGAAATCAAAATTCAGATCGGTTCGGCTTATCCCACAATGGATACGGACGAGGCCACAATGGAAGTGCGCGGTTTGCACTTACTTTCGGGTTTGCCGCGTACGGTTAGTATTAAAGGGCCGGAAATCCGCGAGAGCATGTCTGAACCCCTTTCAGTCATTATTGAAGCGGTCAAACGGACGCTTGAACGGACGCCGCCAGAACTTGCTGCGGATATTATCGATCGCGGAATTATGCTGGCCGGTGGTGGTGCCTTGCTCAAAGGGTTAGATACCTTAATTAGTCACGAAACCGGAATTGTGACTCACGTTGCTGCCGATCCTCTAAGCTGCGTTGTCTTAGGTACGGGTCGCGTTTTAGAGAACTTTAAGCAACTCGAACGGGTATTTAGCGGTCGCTCACGCAATCTGTAGGTTCAATGTTTACTCTACGTCGCTGGTGGGATCGAAATGGATTACTGATAGTGCTGGCCAGTCTGGTGCTAGGCAGTGCGTTGTATGTGCGGCAAACTCAAGCTGCACTTCTGTTTGAAGCGTATCAGTTGGTAACTCGTCCTTTCCAGTCGGAGCCATCTAAACAAGAGCAACTGATGGATGCTCGGATGGTCGAGCTTCAGGCTCGCTTAGTAGAACTGGAAAGTCAAAACCAGCAGTTAAAAGACCTCCTCGATTATAAATCGACGACGAAAAAACAAGGAATTGTGGCTCCGATTGTGGGACGCAGTGCTGACCATTGGTGGAAACAAATTACCTTGGGTCGGGGGAGTAACGATGGCATTCGGGAAGGATATATCGTTACGGGCACCGGAGGCGTGGTTGGACGCGTGATCGGTGTCACCCCTAACACGAGTCGAGTTTTACTTCTGAGCGATCCTAGCAGTCGAGTGGGAGTAACGATTAGCCGCAGCCGCTTTATGGGCTATATGAGGGGTCAAGGGGAAAGCAACGCGGTGATGGAATTTTTTGATAAGGTTCCTGATGTGCGTCCGGGAGATATTGTTTCGACTTCTCCGTTTTCTCACCTGTTCCCGGCTGGGTATCCGGTGGGTGTTGTTGAGTCGATCGATTTAACGAAGAGTCCGGCTCCGGAAGCAGTCGTTAAGTTTTCGGCTCCCATCGGCTATCTAGAATGGGTGATTGTGGTGGAAAATAATCCCCGTTTAGCAGAGGAGCGCTCAGGAGAACAACCCCTTGAGTAATCTCAAGAGTCTACTGCGATGGAATCCCACGGCTCGTCAATGGTTAAATTGGACGATTACGATTGTTTCGGCGATCGCGTGCGTCATCTTATTGCCCGCCCGCTTGCCCGGAATGGAGTTATTGGGAATTGGTCCAAATTGGCCGTTGATTTGGGTTGTGGCTTGGAGCATTAAACGAACAACCCTACAGGGTGCTTTTGCAGGTCTGGTTTTGGGTTTATTGCAAGATGGGATG
Source organism: Desertifilum sp. SIO1I2 (assembly GCA_010672635.1). Lineage (GTDB taxonomy): Bacteria > Cyanobacteriota > Cyanobacteriia > Cyanobacteriales > Desertifilaceae > Desertifilum. The sequence continues at coordinate 3,863 of JAAHGE010000447.1, forward strand.
ACTAGCCCTCATCCCACTCATGCTTTGAGTTTGATTGTGGTTGGGGCGCTGACGGGACATTTTCAGAAGCAGCGCTATATTCAGGAAGATTTTATTTCTATTGCCCTGATCGCGTTTGGTATGGCAATTGTGGCTGAAACGGTGTTAGCCGTACAGTTTCATCTGGCGGGCGATCGCACTTTAACCGATATCTGGATGGATAATCAGCGAATTGCCCTCTCTTCAGCCATTCTCAGCAGCTTGTGGGCCCCAGTCATTTATTTTCCGCTCAGTCGTTGGTGGCAATTGGTCAATAGTTACGAACAGTCTCAAACTTGAAAGCGAGCTTGGGAGGATTGAACGGTGGGCAATGCCATGATGGTCATTTATCCCTATCGTTTTGAAGGGACTTGGGTCTTTGATGACGATCGCTTTGGGTTAATCAGAGAACCGTTTGTCAGCGGAATGCCTCAAATGATCGAACAGTTGGTTCGAGATATTCCCTCGGCGGAACGCGGCTTTAGATTGCTATTTTCCGCGCGACCCTTCCCCGATTACCAAGCAGAATTGACTTGGCTGCGACCGGAGTATGATGGGAATTGGTATCGCTGGTCGGAACGCGACCTAGAAGGCTGGTTGTGTCCCGCCTTGTTTCACTATTTCAACGATACGCCAATCAAAATTTATTGCAAAGCCGAACCGTTACTTAAAACTCCAAGCGGCGATCGCTAAACATCCCCAGCCTAATAAAAAGGCAATGCCACCGAGGGG
>JAAHGE010000448.1 GCA_010672635.1 Desertifilum sp. SIO1I2
TTCCTCGTACATCGAGTCATCGCCAGCCACATCTAGGATATATTGCGACCCGATATTACTAGTCATGATGATAATTGAGTTTTTAAAGTCTACCGTATGCCCTTGAGCATCCGTGACCCGACCATCGGCATCGCAGGCATCAATCATCTGTTCAATGCGAGCAAAGTACCCCGCATACCGTAACCAGGACATTGCTTCTGGAGCGACTCGCACCGTTATGCCATAGTAAGGCAAGTTCGCTTTGAACTCTACCATCGATCTCTGCCAATAGTCGGCTAAATCGAACCCAACTGGTCGAATACAATGGGAATCCAGCAGCACGGCATTCTGCACTCGTGAAATGCGGTAAGAGCGAACATCTTCCTCAACTGCCGCGACTAAATACCAGACGCTCCCTTTGGCAACTAATCCCAACGGATTGACCAATCGTTCTATTCGCTGACTATTGCCGCGTTCATAACTCAAAAAGACTTGCCGTTCCTGCCAAATGGCGGCTTGCAACACCGGAAATGCTGCCATCTCTTCATCCCAGTGCTGCCATCCGGTGGGGTCAACGTGGATGCGTTGGCTCACTAATTCCGCTTGCTGACGATTGGCGGCGGGTAAAGCTGCCAGAAGCTTGAGTAATGCGGCTTCAAACGCCTGACCCCAACCTAAATCTGCAAGTAGATGAGGCGACTTTGGCACAAATAGCGCCTGAATCTCTGCTAGGTTGAGTCCGGTTAATGTCGTTTGATATTGCTCCAGCAACCCCCACCCACCGCCCTTGCCCCGTTCTGCCACCACCGGAACTCCTGCGCTACTGAGGGCATCCATATCGCGGTGAATGGTACGCTCGGACACTTCCAGTCGCTCCGCTAGTTCTCGTGTGGTTAGGCGAGTATGAACCTGCAACAGCATCAGGATGGAGAGGAGGCGATCGGCACGCATAGCAATTTCTGGAACCCTCGCAACTTCTTCTACACTACCGCCGAAATATGACAGGGGGTGTCATGAAGTCGTCTTTATGCTGTGAGCATGACCATTGGAGGAAAGCAATTATGCAATCACTGAAAGATAAAGTGGCGCTCGTTGCAGGGGGTACTCGTGGGGCAGGGCGAGGCATTGCGACCGAACTGGGTGCAGCCGGGGCGATCGTTTATGTGACTGGTCGTACAACTCGCACACAGCAATCAGACTACAACCGCCCTGAAACCATTGAAGAAACCGCAGAGTTAGTGACTCAAGCGGGTGGACAGGGCATTGCAGTTCAAGTGGATCATTTAGATCCAGAACAGGTGCGATCGCTCATTGCTCGTGTGGAGCAAGAACAGGGAAAATTAGACATTTTGATCAATGATATTGGTGCAGAACATTTTGCAGAATTTTACAAGCCCATTTGGGACGTTGATCTGGAGCGAGGTCTACGCTTGTTACGATTAGCGATCGACACTCACCTTATTACCAGTCACTTTGCCCTGCCGTTGCTAATTCAAAAACCCGGAGGATTAGTCGTTGAACTCACCGATGGAACAGCAGATTACAACAACGGACATTATCGGCAAGCCTTAATTTATGATGTCACCAAGAATGCAATCATTCGGATGGCGTGGGCACTGGCGCAGGAGCTTCAATCGCATGGCTGCACGGCAGTGTGCCTGACTCCAGGTTGGTTGCGATCGGAAATGATGCTCGATAGTTTTGGGGTGAGTGAAAAAAACTGGCAGGATGCCACAGCCAAAGAACCGCATTTCATCATTTCCGAAACACCGCGTTATGTTGGACGTGCAGTTGCTCATCTCGCTGGCGATTCAGAGGTGGCTCGTTGGAATGGTCAGTCGCTTTCCAGTGGTCAACTTGCCAAGGTGTATGGTTTTACGGATCTAGATGGTTCTCAACCGGATGCATGGCGCTACATCCAGGAGGTGACAGAGATGGGTAAAGCCGCCGATGCGACTGGATATAGATAATAACTACTTTTAATTGTTCCAGTTAACTCTTCAGCTAATCAGACACCCATAACCTCTGCGCTCTAAATAAAGGCTCTATGCGCCGTTCTGGTTCAGCCCTGGGTAGTTAGCGAAATGGAGGAATAGAACCCCAATTATACAGTTCAACTTTTCTGTATTCAGGGCATTCTAAGGAGAAGTGTTTGCTCAAGTCGTACGTCAAAGATTTCTTATGAGTGCAGCCCAACCAATTCCCTTAATCTATAGCGGTCAAGCCGGAAACTATTTCGGTACAGAATATGAAGAGTTATCTGCGGAAGTACATTCCAGTGTTCATGAAGTCGGGCAACTGCTTCTGAGTCGAAATTTAATTGATCTAGGCAAACTAACCTGCTCTCAATTTTCTCAGGTAGAAGTGTATGCCTACGCCACATCCGATCGACAAATTGCTGTCTCAGTGATGGTAGGAGAATCGGGTGTAATTGGAATTGATTGTGTCTCTAAATTTCTGGATAACAGTTTCCTCACAACTACGACAGTGCAAATCCTCCATAATGCCTATGATAAGGAGAAACTCTTTCGCGTTTCCTTACCCGGATTCAATGCCGTAGAGCTTTTGGAGCAACATTTGATGTTTGTTCGAGATTTTGAGCAGCGGTGTGGAGCAGTACAGGCCGTTTTTGCAAACCTGTTGGCGATCGCCCCATCGCAGACATTGCTTTGATCTGTGGATTTAATAGTCATAGTCATTTCAGCAAACAATTTCGACAGTTAACGGGGACAACACCAAAAGCGTATCGGTTGCATTAGTCTAATGAATGAGATACTCAATTACGCACACCATTCATAACGAAAACTGAAGGAGTTCACTCAATTTTCTCCCGATCGGGTTGAGTTATCCACTGAACTAGCTGAATCACCACACCATTCGGATCTGTCACTTGAAAGAACCGTTCACCCCAGGGTTCAGTCTCAATGGGAGTGGCGATCGGTATACCTTCGGCTTGCAGTCGGGCATATTCAGTGTCAATATCATCGACGACAAATACGATCAGCAATCCATCGGCCCGATGCCCACGCATATGCATGGGTTTAAAGCTTTCTAATCCCGTCTTTAAAAAGATTAGATTGAAGCCAGCATCGTCTCTAGCCAGGGAAACAAAGCCATCGGCTGACATTTGCTCGCTAAACCCAAAATATTGTTTGGCAAAGGTCGCTGATGCGGTGACATCATCCACGTTCAACGAAATGGCAGAAGCGGTAATTTTCATTGTTTTTCCTTAATGGAATGACGGGAAGCGATCGCACTTACTCGTCCACTCCATCTGTTGTGTGTCTTTCGAGGCGTTCTTCCAGTTGTCGCAAGACTGTAACAGCAGCCTTTAATTCTTCTAATGAAAGTGTTTCACTGACTTGATTTGCCCATTCGATCTGACATTGTTGGACGTAATCGAGTGCCTTACGCCCTTTTGGGGTAATGGTCATTAACTTGGCACGACGGTGGTGGGGATTGTCGGTATAGGTGATAAATCCATCGCTTGCCAGGGCATCAGCGGTTTGCTGAACGCTTTGTCGAGTTAATCCCATGATGCGAGCGACGTGGGCAACGGGTGTCGGTTGATGTTCCACCACGCCAAGCACTTGCCAGCGGGCGCTGCTTAAACCTACAGGATGGGTCAAGCGATCGCCCGCTTCCAACAAAAGCCCATTCAGCCGAAAGACCTCAAGGATGAGTTCGGTGAAGGCACTGCCATTGGCACTCGGTTCACTCATATGACAGCAATCTACCATATTGACAGGTGTCTGTCAATCTAGATCTAATAGCGCACACTGCATGATGACTCGCTCCTGTTGAACGTGAAACACCGAATCAGAACTGACGGCTTTGACTTTACTGAATAGCTTCAATTCACATTTATAAAAGTCTGACTTACCAACGACGACATCATTTCCTTGAAGCATCAACAAAATATCGTCAGTACAAAGATCGCGATAGACAGTTGCATCACCATTCTCAATGGCAAAAACCTGCTTTGCGCGAAGGGAGTCAATTGACTCCCGATCCTCTAACGCAAACTCTCCAATCCATTCAGGTTCTCCACTCATTTTATTTCTCCCTACGCGGCAACTAGCTCACGAATTTTGGCACGGGCATGGGCGATCGACTCTGCCAACTTCTGCTCGCCATATACCTCTTTTTCGACGTGAATAAAGGTAATATCCGTGATGCCCATAAATCCAAAAACAGCAGTCAGGTAAGGATCGTGGTGATTCATTTTCTCGTAGCGACCGCCGGGTTCAAAGCCAGAATCCCCCCGTGCTTCAACAATATACATCTTCTTACCCAGGACAAGCGGCTTATACACATCAGCCACTTCATTCGGTTCATAGGCAACCGTTCGCCCAATTCGCACAATCTGATCAATGTAAGACTTGAATACACCTGGAACGCTGAAATTATACATGGGTACGCCAATCACGTAGATATCGGCTGCCAGAAATTCATCGACCAGTTGATCGCTGAGGCGAATCGCTTCCTGTAGTTCAGGAGTGTGTTGTTCGGGTGGAGAGAACGCAGCAGCAATCCACGGTTCATCGATATAAGGGACAGGATTGTGACCCAGATCTCGATAGGTGACGGTATCATTTGGATGAGCTTGTTTCCATTGTTCAA
>JAAHGE010000449.1 GCA_010672635.1 Desertifilum sp. SIO1I2
TTTTAGAGAAAAAAATTAAATATCTCAGCTTAACAACCCACGAAGAAGTTAATGACGTGCGCCAAACCCTCGATCGAACCGATAGACGGATTGCAACGCGCATCGACCTCCTAGAACAAAGTTTTAGAGATAAAGCTACTGCCCTCAGAGAAGACCTCACGCAAACCGAAACTTCTCTGACTCAGGAAATTCAAACTTTAAAAGAACAAGTTTTAACAGATTTAGAAAGTCGTTTTGTTGGCTTACAAGAAGGAAAAGTTTCTCGCGACGATATGGCAGAAATCTTCTTTGAACTCTGCATGAAGCTTAAAGGATCGGACTTTGTACCCGACTTAAAAGAAGCAGCCGATCGACAAGTTAAAGCCGATTTTTTGCTTCCCGAACAAAAAGAAACGATCGAACATTCGTAACCCCCCATCAGGAGAGCGACCGTTCCCAGAACTCTCCTAAAACTATTGATAGTTGGCAGCGATCGCAGGAGAGATTGATGGCTTTAGCAAAAGATCGAGACACCACGTCTAACCCAGATACCTCAATCCATAGCAATTCTCAAGCAGAGCCTGCTTTAAACAGCTTAGAAGGGTTAATTGAGCTATTAGCCGCCCTACAAGACCCGCCCGCATCTACGGCTCAAACCCAAAAGTCCGATCCGCCCCTCACTTCTCCTCCTGAGAAAACACCCTCCCCGGTAGAAACTGCCTCTACGGAAACACCCCCATCGGCGGTACCCTCTGCTCGCCCGCCAGAATCGCCAGAACGCTCCGACTCAGCAGCTTCTGCTCGCACCCATCAGGCTCATGCGCCAGAACGCCCCCAGGCCACAGAAGCGCCGCCCCCTAGCCGCCCCAACCACCGTTCGGCAGAACTTTCAACCCTAGAGATGTTACAGTCTCTCACCCAGCGTCCTCCCCAAGTTGAGTCAAAACCCCCCTCACCTTTAGCCAAATCTCCGGCTAAATCTTCGCTATCCAATCGAGATATCGATAGCCTCAAACGAGAAGTTGAGCAACTCGCCGATCAACTCGATACGATCCGCAAACAGGTTTACGAACCGACCGATATTATTAACCCTCTGATTCCCTTAATTACCGAACTGTTACGCTTAAAATCTACCGCCTCTCGCGAAGAACTTGCAGCCGCACTCACGCCCATTATTGACGATGTGATTGCTCAACGCAGCCACCAGGATCGCGAGGCGATGAGTTCTGCGATTTCCAGCTTGATTCCCAGAGCCATTCAGCAGCAAATTCAAAATTCTCCCGAAGAAATTGCTAAAGCGATCGCGCCCGAAATCGGAGCCGCGATTGAAGAGCAAATCCGCATCGAGCGCAATGCCATTTCTAAAGCCCTCGCCCCCGAAATGGGGAAAGCGATTAAAGCCCAAATTGACTTAGAACGCGAATCGATGATTGATGCGCTTTACCCAGTGATTGGCAGCACCATTTCTAAATACATGGGGGAAGCCATTCGCACCATCAATCAGCAAGTGGAAAATGCTTTAAGTCCCAAAGGCGTTCAGCGCAAAATCCGCGCCAAAATGCTCGGCGTTTCTGAAGCGGAACTGATTTTGCAAGAAGCAATGCCTTTTACGGTGCAGGCCGTTTTTCTCATTCAAGCCGCTTCTGGATTGGTAATTGCAGAAGTTCAATCCCAGTCAGAAAATCATCTTGAATCGGACTTAATGGCGGGAATGCTCACTGCTATCCGCAGTTTTGCCAATGATTGCTTTGCGCGATCGGGCAGTATCTCGGAACTCGATCAAATTGATTATGGCGATTCGCGGATTATTATTGAATTTGTGGGTTACTGCTATCTCGCGGCTGTCGTTAAAGGCGATCCTCCAAAAGCTTTTATTAACAGCCTCCGCGAGCAACTGGGGTTAATTACCCTGCGTTACGGTAACGCCATCGAAGAATTTGATGGCGACTTATCCAAAGTCCCTCCCGCGATTCACAACCGCCTGGAAGCGTTAAGCGAAGAATTCCAACCCAATCGTCCAACCAAGCGTCCGATGGCTTTATTGGTGGTCATCTTCGCAATTTTGGGGATTGCTCTGATTCCTTGGGGAATTTGGCAATACCACCAACATATGAATCGCCAAGTCAGTGCCAAGATTTCGTTAGCTTTGCTATCTTCTCCGGAGTTATCGGTTTACCGGGTAGTACCGGACGTTCGCCGCGATAGCGTTACCCTGCGCGGCAGAGTTCCGACAGAATATCTCCGGTCTAAAGCCGAAGCGGTCGCGCAACTAGAGGCCCCCAATCGAGAATTAATTAATCGCATTATTGCGGTGAATGTTCCCCCCGATCCAGAGTTAGTCGCCGCCGAGGTGCAACGCCTTGCCACGTTACTCAACCAACAGGGTAATATGGCGATCGCCGCCGAGTATGAAAACGAGCAAGTTAACGTTCAAGGCATTCTGTTTAATGACAATGAAACTCAATTCATTGTCCAATCCTTTGAACAGATTCCAGGCGTTCGTAAAGTGGTGACGATGTTTAATCTGGAACAAGATGTCGTCAACAGCCGATTTTACTTTGAGTTAGGTTCAACACAACCTAACCCGAACGACCTGAATCAGAAACTGATTCCGCTTCGCAATCTTTTGCAAAAATATCCAGCCATTCATCTGAGAATTATTGGTCATAGCGATACGATTGGAACCCCAGCCGATCGTAGAAAAATTGCGACGCAACGCGCCGAAGCAATTCAGAAACTTTTGCAAGCGCAAGGAATTGCCGTAAATCGATTGCAAACGAGTGGTACGCTAGAACTACCTCCGGGTATCTCGCCGACTGCTCCTTTACATTTGAGTCGATGCGTCAGATTTGAGGTAATCCTGAAACCCAATACTCAATAGCCCCTATGAATCTCATTTCTAAGAAGATCTGTTTGGTCGGTGATTTTGGCGTCGGAAAAACGAGTTTGGTTCGGCGATTTGTGGAGGGAATTTTTAGCGATCGCTATCTCTCGACCGTGGGGGTAAAAATTTCGCGTAAAACGGTGGAAATTGCTACGCTAGAGGGGACTTCTTCGGCGAATTTACAGCTTTTAATTTGGGATATTGAAGGACAGACTAAATTTAAGGCGATCGCCCAAAGTTATCTTCAGGGTGCAGCAGGGGCGATTTTAGTGGCAGATGTGACGCGTCCGGAAACCCTAGAAAGTCTATCTCAGCATATTCAGTTATTTCAGGCGGTGAACCCGAAAGGCGCGATCGCGATCGCCTATAATAAAACCGATTTAATGGATCGGGAGCATCTAGCATTTTTGTTAAAGGAAAACGCATTATCCAATCCTGCGATTCTTGCAACCTACTCCACTTCTGCTAAAACTGGGTTGTATGTGGACGATCTCTTTCAGGTGCTATCCTCCAATATCATTGAGGGGATACATCGGTAGGGTGACTCGAAAGGTTGTCCCTTTTCCCAATTCGCTAGAGAGGATAATTCGCCCTCGGTGGACTTTAACCGCCTGTTCAACAATGGTGAGTCCTAACCCCGTTCCAGAAACCTGTCCGACATTTTGACCTCGGTAAAAAGAGTCAAACAAGTAGGGCTGATTTTGAGGGGCGATCCCAATTCCGCGATCGCAAATTTCAAAAACCACATCGGGTTCTTGCTTAAGGATAGTCAGTTGGATCTCGGAATTGACTGGTGAATATTTAATCGCATTAGAGAGAAGGTTACTTAAAATACACCGTAACAAGTCCCGATCCATCACGACTTGTAAGGGTTCCTCTAGGGCGTTAAACTGAAGGGAATGCTTACTGCGATCGCTAACTTGTAATTCTCTGAGCAGATCGTGACAGAAGCTTCCTAACTCGAACGGACGCGGATTAAACTGCAAATTTTCAACATCTGTTCTTTCTAAAACCAGAACATCTTCAATTAAATGGTTAATGGCATTTGCGGCTTCTTGAATTAACTTAAAGTATTCTAATTTTTCAATCTCAGAATAATTATTGCCATAGAGGCGCAATAGATCGGCCGTACTGATAATTGTCGTGATCGGCGTGCGAAATTCATGGGAAACCATCTTAATAAAGCGAGACTTGAGTTCGTTTAAATCCCGCTCTTTTTGCAATGCTCTTTTAATTTCAATTTCCGCTTTTTTACGCTCAGTAATATCCCGACCAATATAAACTAAATCATAAAGATTTCTCACTTCAGTTTGAATGGGCGCGCAAGAAAGTTCTATGACCACTTCATGTCCCAATTTTGTTTGACAAATTCGTTCCAGTTTCGGGAGACTTCTCCAGCTTTTTAAAGGTAAATTAGTGGCAATTTCGGCTAAATATTCTAGGTCAGTAATTAAAGTTGAAATGGGTTGCCCAATTAGCTCGCCTTCGGTGTAGCCAAACAGATTTTGAGCCGCTAAATTAACTGTTTTTATTTTACCAGAAGCAGTGGTGACAAATAAAGGATCTCCCATTCCAAATAAAATTTTATTATTATAGTCTTGAGAAGCAGTTAAAGCACTGAGTAAGAGTTCTGCTTCGCTGGCACGTTGAACTGAAGTGATGACTTTGCGCCAATCTTTAGTTCAACGTGCCAGCGA
>JAAHGE010000045.1 GCA_010672635.1 Desertifilum sp. SIO1I2
TGCGACGAGACCGGTCGTCTCCCCCGCCGCCGGCTCGCCGCAGCGCGTCTGGCGGCGCAGGCGGTCGGCGCGCACCTCCGCCGGCCAGTGCTTGAAGGCCTCGCGCGGCTTCAGCTTGTAGCGCTGGCACCAGCAGCCGGCCGCCTCGCCGCGCGTGCCGAAGATCGCCGCGATGTCGTCCCACGTCGCCTCGTTCGCCGGAACGACGGTGATGGCGGGATCGGCCGCCGCGCCGGCCATCCGTCCCATGGCCGCCTCCTGTGTCTGCCTCCCGCCACCGGAGGTTAGCGGAGCGTTCGCTCCACGCGCAACGGCGGCCGGGCCGGCGACGCGACGCGACCCGCACCCTTTCGCTTTTCTCCCCGCCGCCGCGGTGGCATGGTCCGCCGCATGTCGGACGCACCCCCTCAGGCCTTGAGGGCAACAGCTTGCACGGCTGAATTTTGATTGCTCGTTCGCACGCCAATCAACAACCCAAAAAAGACCGAATCTGCGATAAATAAAAGCGTTCCGACAAGCAGAGGGATAGGAAAAGTTGCAAGCCTGAGATGCCAAATAATTGCCCCTAGTGTCATCACGACGATGGCTTCGCTGATGCCAACCAGGAGATAAGCCAATCCTTTGCCTAATAACAGCTCGGCAGCCGTTAAACTAGAAGCATAAACCTGTAATAGAGTACCTTTTTCCTTCTCTCTTACCATTGCGATCGCCATTAGTAAAGAGGGATAAATCCAAAGAATCAGAGCATACAAACCGGGGATAATCGATAAGGACTCCTGACGACCGGGATTAAACCACAAACGAATGCGAGCGACAATTAAGTTCTCCGAAGTTTGAAAGCGAGTTTGTCTTAAAAAAAACTGCGTGGTGGCTTGCAGGCTATTTTTAATAATTCGAGCATTATTAACATCCGTTCCATCTACTAAAACCTGGACATCAACAGGGAAACCTGATTGAATTTGCAGACTAAAATCTGGAGGAATTAAGACTAAAGCTTTTGCCTTGCCCGCATCAATCATTGTTTCCGGATGAATACTCGATAACTCCGCCATCCGAACGGGTTGAAACTGGCGCGTCGCAAACAGCCGTTCAATATAAGCGCGACTCAGCGGCGAGTTATCATAATCGCGCACAGCCAGGGCAATATTTTGTACCTCTAGACGAATGGCGAACCCAAAGATCAAGAGCGTCATTAGAGGTAAAATAAAAGCAAGCGCCAAGGTTAAGCGATCGCGCTGAAATTGAGCTAACTCTTTTCGACATTGAGACAAAATCCGCTGACTCATTTAACCCTCCCGTTCCTGGGCGCGTTGCACCGTCCCGATAAACGCATCTTCCAGAGAAAATGGAAGGGGGCGCAACGATTTCACATGAATTCCAGACGCTTGCAAATCTTGGCAAATCGCAGGAATCTCCGCATCTGGGTTATCTAAAACCAAGTGAAGGCGATCGCCAAAAATTGACACCCGCCACCCCGCTAACTTAGACTTCAGTAAACTAGAACCTTCCTGGGTTTTATCCACAACCACCTCTAGCAGTTGACCGGGTTGCGCCGCCTTAATTTCGCTAGGAGACCCCTGCATCACCATCTCTCCTGCCACCATCAACCCCATACGGTTGCACTGTTCCGCCTCCTCCAAATAATGGGTTGTCACCAAAATCGCCGTTCCCTGGCGGGCAAAATCATTAATCAAGCGCCAAAACTGACGCCGCGCCAAAGGGTCTACCCCAGAAGTCGGTTCGTCGAGAAACAAAATTTCCGGTTCGTGCATCACCGACGCACCAAACGCCACCCGCTGCTTCCATCCGCCCGGAAGCTGTCCGGTTAGCATCTGTTCTCGACCTTCTAATCCGCAAATTTCCAACACCCATTCAATTTTGCGACGGCGCAGAGAACGGGGAATACCATACACCCCGCAATAGAACTCCAAATTTTGCACAATCGTCAAATCATCGTACAGCGTAAACTTTTGGCTCATGTACCCAATACGCTGGCGCAGCGCCCCACTGCGAAGATTGTGGGTATTTCCCGCCAGCACCATCGTACCCGAACTCGCCTTAAGCAAGCCGCACAGCATTTTAATGGTTGTGGTCTTACCCGCCCCATTTGCCCCCAACAACCCGTAAATCTCCCCATAGCGAATCTCCAAACTCACCGCCTTCACGGCTGGAAAATTGCCAAACACCTTTCGCAAATCATGGGCCCCAATTGCCACCGCCCCCTTAACCGGACGGGTGGTTGCCTGGATGCGGGGAAACGGCAAAAATGGGGGGTCTTCTCCGGCTTGTCGCAAGCGGGCTACAAAAACGTTTTCCAAGGTGGTTGGAGCAGTTTCCAAGCTTTCTAAGGTCAAACAATGGCGGTTGAGCAGACGTTGGACGGCAACTTTCCCGACCTCTACATCAGATACCAAAATATCCAATCGGTCGCCAAAGGTTTGAATATCAGCAATCGCCCCATCTTCCCTTCCCCCTTGTAGCGCCTGTTCTGCGGCAGCAATATCCGGCGTGCGAACCTCCAAGCGCTGCAACCCTAACTCTTGACGCAACGCGGTTAAGCTGCCCACTTGCTCAATTTTTCCCTCGTACATTAACGCAATGCGGTGACAGCGTTCGGCCTCATCCAAATAAGGCGTAGCCACCACCACCGTTACCCCTTCCGCCGCCACGGCTGCCAGAATATCCCAAAACTCTCGCCGCGAAACTGGGTCTACCCCCGTCGTGGGTTCGTCTAACAACAGAATACTGGGTTGCGAAATCAGGGCGCAGCACAGGGCAAGTTTTTGTTTCATCCCGCCTGAGAGATCCCCCGCCAAGCGATCGCCAAATTGTTCTAAACTCATTAAACGCAGATATTTTGCCCGTCGTTGCTGAAACACATCCGACGGCACCTGTCGCAACCCCGCGCTGTAACGCAAGTTTTCATCAATACTCAAATCTAGGTACAACGAAAACTGCTGAGTTAAATAGCCAATCGCCAACCGGGCATCGCGGGGTTGTTTGCCTAAGACTTGCACGTTTCCCGCAGTCGCTTCCATCACCCCGCCTAGGATATGGAATGTTGTAGTTTTTCCCGCCCCATCCGGTCCAATTAAGCCAAAAATTTCTCCTGGCCAAACCTCAAAATCAATCCCCTTCACCGCTACAAATTTTCCGTAGCGTTTGAGTAACTGTTGAACGCGAATGACTGGATTAGCCATTTACATTTAGAACTATCTGGGTGTACTTGCTGAACGTTCGTCCAGCAAAATTTCAGCATCCGCAGGCATTCCAGGCTTAGCATAGCCTCCGGGATGGTCGATAGTAATTCTGACACCAAAAACTTGACGCACTCGGTCTTCAGGGAAATAGATATTTTCTGGGGTAAAAGACGCCTGGGTATCAATAGCGCTAACCCTAGCACTTAACGGCTGATGGGGGGCTGAATCCAAATAAACACGAGCCACTTGTCCAACCCGGACTTTGCCAATATTGCCTTCTGGGATAAATCCCCGCAAATAAACCTCATTCGGATTCATCGCCGTGATTAACGTTCGTCCTGTCGCAATCACCGTTCCAGGCTCGACGCTGCGAGTAATCACCACCCCATCAATTGGGCTAATCACGTTTAAATCAGCAATTCGGCTTTGAATTTCCTGCGCTGCTGCCTGAGTCTGAGTCACCTCGGCTTGGGCAGCCGCTAGTTGAAGCCGAGTCTGGGCGAGTCGCGTTTGCAAACCTTGCAATTGAGCGGCGCGAATGTCTGGATTCAGTTCTGTCGTTTGTGCTTGTACGAGTTGTCCTTGGGCAGATTCTACTAACCTGCGGAAAGCATTCACCGAAGACTGACGCGCCTGTAGCCTCGCTAAGGCAGTTTCGTAGGCAGTTTGGGCTTGGTCAAACTGCTGCTGGGTTACAGCCCCATTTTCCACTAAATCGAGATAGCGATCGCGATTGGTATTCGCCAATCGATATTCTGCCTCCGCCTGCACCACCCCCGCCTGCGCTTCATTCAGTTGGGCTTGAGCTGCTGCCACAGCCGCCTCTGCTTGGAAAACGCGCCCCCGCGTGTCGCCCTGTGCCTGCGTCAAACTCAGTTGCATCTCCACAATTTGGCTTTCTAGTAAATCAATTTGCAAGCGGGCCTGTTCTTCCTGTTTTTGTGCGGCTTCCACCCTAGCTTTAGCCCCCGTCAGTTGTGCCTGAATTTCTGCATCATCCAGTTGAACCACCACCTGACCCTGATGCACGGCATCGCCTTCGCGCACCGCCACAGATTCAATACGTCCTGCCACTTTTGCACCAATATTCGTTTCGTAGCCTTCAATTCGACCGCTCAGGCGCAATTGAGTTTCTGGCGTATCATCAGACAAAAAATACCAAGTCGTTGCCCCAAGTCCAATAATCCCTAAAACAGCAGCAATGAACAACCGGGGCAAACCTTTCCGTCTCGCTTTTGGCTCATCAAGGGGTAAAGCCGGTTCTTGGGGATGGGAAACTGATGAACTCATTGCTTCTTTTCCTCCTAATAAGAAAAGCAGGAGATACGAGCAGAGTTCGCAAACAACCGAGTTGAAATGCTCCTGCTACTCTCAATTTAGCTCGCTGACTGAGTGCCGCAACGCCTTACACGCGACCTTTAAGCGCCAATAACTCAGCCTTCAGCGATAGGGGACAATAGCCCAAAGCAAAAGCCACAGAACTATCCAGCGAAACATCTTGGGGCCGAGGGGCTGCCATTGGCACATCTTTTTGCTGACAGGCGGTAATTTTTACTTTTGGTAATTCCAGAACCTCTGCCATTAAGCAACCAAACTCATAGCGCGAAACCCGTTCTCTACCTCCTAAATGTAAAAGACCCTGCGTTGTTTCTAAAGCCAGTAATAAGCCTTGGGCAGCCGTTTGAGCGCTAGCCGGGGTTCGGTACTCATCCGCAAACAAGCTCAAATTTTCCCCTTGTCGCAATATCTTGAGAAACGGCTGAATGAAGCTAGCGGCACCTGTCGGTACGGCACCAAACATCAGTGGCATCCGGCAAACCCCAGCGCGAGGATGGCGGTGCAAAACTTCCTGTTCGGCTAGAACTTTGTGTTCGGCGTAGCGGGAAATGGGATTAACTGCATCCGTTTCCCGATAGGGCGGTTGTGTACCATCAAAGACTAAATCAGTTGAGGTAAACACAAAGGGAATTTCGCTATCTGCCGCTAAACTGGCTAAATGGGCGGTTGCTTCCACATTGAGAGCATAGGATACCTGGGGATGGGTTTGACAGAAGTTAGGCGCTGATTTGGCGGCCAAATGAATCACCGCATCGGGCTGAATTTGCTGCCAAAGGGTTTTGAGTGCAGCTAAGTCTGTTAAATCAACGGGGGCTAGTGTCACCCCAGGAAGAGTTACAGTTTTTGTGGTGTAAGTCCCAAACACCTCATAATGTTGGGCTGCTAGCGAACACAGGTTCCAACCTAAAAAACCACTTGCCCCTGTAACTAACAGTTTTTTCAAATAATTCCTCCTAGAAGTTGGGTGAGGTTCGCAGGAGAAGGCTGAGGCGTCCTAGCTGCGGGGCTTGGCGATACTGTAGGAGAAGGCTGAGGCGTCGCGGCTGCGGGGCTTGGCGATACTGTAGCAGAAGGCTGGGGCGTCGCGGCTGCCGGAGTTGGCGATACTGTAGCAGAAGGCTGGGGCGTCGCGGCTGCCGGAGTTGGCGATACTGTAGCAGAAGGCTGGGGCGTCGCGGCTGCCGGAGTTGGCGATACTGTAGCAGAAGGCTGGGGCGTCGTGGCTGCCGGAGTTGGCGATACTGTAGCAGAAGGCTGGGGCGTCGTGGCTGCCGGAGTTGGCGATACTGTAGCAGAAGGCTGGGGCGTCGTGGCTGCCGGACTTGGCGATACTGTAGGGCTTGGCGATATTGTAGCAGAAGGTGCTGGGGCTGTTAAAGGTACTGTTGGTTCTGGAGTGCCTAAAATACTGGGGTCGCCATTATCAAACACGCCTGCGACACAAGCAATCATCATTGTGGCTAAAGTGCCTACAAACAAGGCTTTCCAACCCAGTTCAGAAATATCTTTGCGCCGCGAGGGAATTAAAGCAATGGTACCCCCAACAAAGATACCAACCGAAGCCACGTGAGCAAAGCCAGACAAAGCATAACTCACGATTAGGACTGTGCGATCGCTCACTAATCCAGCTTTGGCAGCTTCTGATAATGCCTGATACGGGGGAATAGCCGTTTCTAGCAAGCGGCGTCCAATAATAACTGAGGCTATCCAGCTTTCATCTAAGGGAACGCCAGTTAGTAGGGTCAGGGGGTAAAATAGAACGCCGCAGATATTAGCCAGCGTCACGACGCTAAATATTCTGCCAATTCCCTGGAGGACAAGATTCGGCGAATTGGTTAGACCTGCCAAACCTCCAAAAATCTGATCGATCAGAGAGACTAAACCCAAGATTAAGATTAAGACGGCCGCGATCGCAACCGCCATTTTTACCCCATCCAAGGCCCCAACAATGGCCGCATCTAGCGGACTGACCCGTTCAATCGGTTCGCCGCCTACGGTTTCGGTCGGAATTTGAGATTGGGCATCAGCAATTTCTTCGCCAACAAATTCGCGCCCTTTGGGTTTGGTTTCCTCTTGGGGAATGCCTCCAGCCGTTACGGGAACTGTCGTTTCGGGAACTAAAATTTTAGACAGCACAAAACAAGCCGGGATTGCAATAATAGAAGCTGACACTAAATGTCCTAAAATATTAGGAAAAATGGGTCTGAGAAAACTGACATAAATTGCGAGGGTGGACGATGCGGCTGTGCCAAAACAGCAGGCAAGAATGGCACAAATTTCCGAGCGCGTCATGCTTGCCAGGTAAGGTTTGACGACAATGGCAGCTTCAATGCCAACAAAAATATTTGCCGCCCCGCTGAGAGATTCTGCCCCGCTTAAGCGCATGGTTTTATAAAAAACTTTGGCAAATATTTCGGTAATCCACTGAATAACGCCAATATTATAAAGAAGTGCCATTAACCCAGAGAAAAATATCACTGTTGGCAGGGCGCGGAAGGCAAAAACATAGCCCAGATTAACCGCAGGCTCTACTCCAGGGCGAGGTACAATATTAGAGCCGAAGACAAATCTTGCCCCCGCATCGGCTGCAATAAAAACGCTATCTAGCAGATTACTAAAAATTTCTAATCCAACCTTAGTCGGCGGGAACCAAAAAACAGCGGCTCCTAGGACTAGCTGTAAACTAATACCCCAAATAATGACACGCCAAGGAATATACTTGAACTGGCGGTTTTCTGAGAAGATCCAGGCAATTAGGCATAAGCCAAACATGCCGATTAAGGAAATGAGATTGAGGAATGCCATAACCGAGGAGAAAGAGGAAGTCGATGGAATGCAAATGCAGTCTTGAGCGTAACTATTACGCGCAATCTATCTCAGTAAAGCAACCTGAACTTCTACGGGTCGTTTTCGGAATACTCTTTTAAGGCGATCGCGCTTTAGATGAACAGGCTAATGGTAAGTCAATTCTTAGCTAAAATTGAGGGAACTGCAAGTAAATTAAGATTTAACGCGAGTCGCGTGTTTGCGATTTGTAACAAAGACAATCGAACTCCAGCCTTCACCCAACCAAAAGGAGAAAGTCAGTTGCGGAAAAGCCTGTCAGGGCTTGTGTTGTAGCGCTGAAAGAATCAAACTCTAGCCAAATTTTCAGTAACTGCCCTGCAAGCGTGCATAAAACCCAAACAGCCACCCTATGAAACAGGAAAGAGACGCACTGCTTATTATTCCTGCTGCTGACGCGATCGCGTTAGCAGCTTTTTTTGTTAGCGTTTCATCTAGAATAGCTGACCTTGCTGTGACTGAAAAGGCGATTTTGTTACATAAATTGCAACCATTGGGCAATCTAACCCTCCAGCCTGCATACTGACAACAACTCAGTCCTTGCCAAGCACGCGCCTATGCTGGAAGATCCAAGAGATCGTCAAATCCTATTTTTGAGCCTATTTCTGATTGTTGGCATCAGTACCAGAGACTGGACGCTTAAACTGGAGTGTATCGGAAGCGCGATCGCCACTTGCCTGCTGACACAAAGCTTAATTTTAGGGTGCAAACTCAAAATGACACCCACCAATGAACCCTTCTGCTGGCATTCTCTCAAAAGTGCAGCCATTACCGGACTGAGCCTCAGCCTGTTGTTACGCACGCAGCACCCTAGCACCATGATGCTAGCAGCGTTCGGGGCGATCGCCAGCAAATTCTGCTTTCAACTCAACCACAAACACTGCTTTAACCCCGCCAACTTTGGCATCATTTCCGCCCTTATCCTCACCCAAGACGCCTGGGTATCCCCAGGACAATGGGGAGAACAAGGCTGGTATATTCTCCTATTTGCCACCTGCGGCGGTTTAGTCCTGCAATTGGTGGGAAGATGGGATACCACAGCCAGCTTTTTAGGCAGTTACGCCTTGCTAGAAGCCGCCCGCAACGCCTGGTTGGGTTGGACGTGGGACGTTTACGCCCATCGCCTCATGAGCGGATCGCTACTATTATTCGCCTTCTTTATGATTACCGATCCGCGCTCAATTCCCAATGCCCGGATGAGCCGAGTGGTGTGGGCGATAGGTATCGCCGTCGTGACTTTTATCCTGCGGAACTCTTTTTTTGTAGCCGCAGCCCCGTTTTGGGCCTTATTTGCCCTTTGTCCCTTCAGTTTTCTGTTGGATATCGCCTGGAAAGCCCCCCAATTTACCTGGCCTTCTCTGTCTGGCTCAGACAGGAGTGTATCTAAAATTGCTAACTTACCTCAGTAAACTCCGATGAAACCCTTACGATTAATCCTGAGTTTATTACTCATTGGCATCATTTGGCTCAGTAACCCGGCTAACGCTTTCGCCTTTTGCGGGTTCTATGTGGCCAAAGCCGATGCCAAACTTTACAACCAAGCCTCTCAGGTGATTATTGCACGAGATGGCGATCGCACAATTCTCACAATGGCAAACGACTACCAGGGCGACGTAAAAGACTTCGCCCTCGTCGTTCCCGTCCCCGTCGTCCTCCAAGAAGAACAAGTCCAAATTGGCGATTCAAGTATCATCGAACGTCTAGACGCATTTAGCGCCCCCCGCTTAGTCGAGTATTTTGACTCCGATCCCTGTACGTCTTATCTACGAAGGGATGCCGTCCCCGCGCCAATGGCTCAAAGCGCCCCCGGTTCAACCAGAGGTGGGAGTGCAGATGAAGCCTTTGGCGTCACCGTCGAGTCGCGCTTCAGCGTTGGCGAATACGATATTGCCATTCTCAGTGCCAGAGAGTCCAACGGCTTAGAAAATTGGCTCAACCACAATGGTTATCGTATCCCTAGAGGCGCTAACCAAGTCTTGCATCCCTATATCCGCCAAGGCATGAAATTCTTTGTCGCCAAAGTCAACCTAGGGGAATTTGAAAAAGCCGGAATTCAACTGTTGCGACCCTTAATGATTGCCTATGAATCGCCTAAATTCATGTTGCCCATTCGTTTAGGAACCGTCAACTCGCAGGGCGAACAAGATTTAATCGTCTATATTCTCTCTCCCCAAGGTCAAGCAGAAGTCACCAATTATCGTACCGTCAAAATCCCTTCAAATACAGAAATTCCTGTATTTGTCAAGAGCGAATTTAACGAATTTTACAAAGCCATGTTTCAGAACGCCTATCAGCGAGAAGGCAGAAACGTTGCATTTCTCGAATATGCTTGGGATACTGCCAACTGCGACCCTTGTTCTGCTGACCCCCCCAGCTTAGAAGAACTGAAAAAAGCAGGTGTATTTTGGTTAGATAATAATAACCCTTGGCCCAACGTCTTTATTAGCCGGATTCACGTCCGCTATACTCGCGATAAGTTTCCCGAAGACTTAACCTTCCAAACCACAGCCAACAAACAACTCTTCCAAGGGCGTTACATTCTCCGTCATCCCTTTACAGGCGAAGTCACCTGTTCGGCGGGTTACGAGTACAAGCGAATGTTAGCCAGACGTTTTGAAGAAGAAGCCCAAACCCTCGCCAAGCTAACCAACTGGAATATTCAAGACATTCGTCGGAAAATGAATGTCGCTGAGGTGGTTGACATTCCCTGGTGGAGGCGGATCTGGCCTTTGCGTTGAGTGCGTGCCCATCTAAAATTTTGAGTAAGCGCGCTGGCTGACTGACACTCAAGATAGTCGCGTAGTTGGGTTAAGGCCCGAAACCCAACACAACCCTGGCTGCTGCTGGGTTAGC
This sequence comes from Desertifilum sp. SIO1I2, assembly GCA_010672635.1. Lineage (GTDB taxonomy): Bacteria > Cyanobacteriota > Cyanobacteriia > Cyanobacteriales > Desertifilaceae > Desertifilum. The sequence goes on from JAAHGE010000045.1 coordinate 10,236, forward strand.
GTAACCCAATCTACGGCAGCATAAGACTTTGATCGGTGAGTGTCAGTCAATCAGCTTACTGACCATTGAGTACCATAATGGAAATTAAATCAGAACTACTGAATATCGAAACGAAAACTGGAATTCAAATTTATAACCTTACTCCTAAAGTGCAAGATTGGATCGAGCATGTAGGGATGCAAAATGGACAACTCACCATTTTTTCTCGCCACACCACAACAGCCTTAGCCATTAACGAATACGAAGAACGCTTGCTTGTAGATATCAAGGCGTATCTCAATAAACTTGCTCCCGAAAATGACCGTTACTTGCACAATGATTTACATTTACGTGTAGTTCCCCCAGATGAACCCATGAATGCTCATTCTCACCTGATGGCAATGACTTTAAGCACGAGCGAAGTTATCCCTGTAATGGATAGCAAATTAGCCTTGGGAACTTGGCAATCTTTATTATTTTTTGAACTAGATGGGCCGCGCCAGCGTACTGTACTCGTTCAAGCGTTGGGCGAATTTAGATAGCTAGGCTGAAAGGCTATTTTAAAGCGATCGCGCTTTGAGAATTCGGGAAACAAGAACAACAATTTGGGTTTTCCCACCCTCATCCTTTAGAACCATCCGCCAAGATAGCCGGATAAACCTTAAGACTTAACAATTTCATTTCCTTGTCACAAAGCTGTCACAGCGAGTTCACACTCCATTCGTAGATTTTAAAGTAACTCAGTAATCGGCAGGCGATTGAATATGAAACAGCACTCTCCCCTCGATTCGGATACCAATCCCAGATCTTCTCGCACGCTGAACTCTTGGCAAAAACCTCTCACATACCTTTCGTTGGTGCTACTCGGAAGCGGAATTACCCTAGCCGGAACCCAAACCCTCTCGCGATCGCCCTTACCCCTGCTCGAACAAAGCGCGATCGCTCAGGCTCCTAACCGCGTCCTTAGCCCAGCTAACGGTAACTTTGTCACTCAGGTTGTGCAAGATGTGGGGCCAGCAGTTGTCCGTATTGATGCATCGAGGCGAGTCAGTCGTCAAGTTCCTCAAGCCTTTAACGATCCCGCTTTTCGGGAATTTTTTGGCGATCGCCTTCCCACCACCCCTAGCGAACGCGAAGTGCGGGGTGCAGGTTCCGGGTTTATCCTAAACTCCAATGGTGAAATTTTAACTAACGCTCACGTCATTGACGGAGCCGATCGCGTTACCGTAACCCTTAGAGATGGTCGGGAATATGAAGGTCGCGTCCTCGGAACCGATCCCGTTACGGATGTGGCTGTCGTTAAAATTGATGCTAATAATCTGCCAACCGTGAGAATTGGCGATGCCGAACGCTTGCAACCGGGTGAATGGGCGGTTGCGATCGGCAATCCTCTCGGCTTAGATAATACCGTTACCGTCGGCATTATTAGCGCAACGGGTCGCAGCAGTTCTCAGATTGGCGTCCCAGATAAGCGAGTCAGCTTTATCCAAACCGACGCTGCCATCAACCCCGGTAACTCCGGAGGCCCCTTACTCAACCAAAGTGGCGAAGTGATTGGGATGAACACCGCCATTTTGCGAAACGCGCAAGGTTTAGGCTTCTCTATCCCCATCAATACCGCTCAACGCATTGCTCAGGAATTAATTGCCAATGGTAGCGTTCAGCATCCTTACTTAGGGGTACAAATGCTTACCCTCACTCCCCAAGTTAGAGATTCTATTAATAACAATCCCAACAGCGGACTCACCGTGCAAGACGATCGCGGCGTATTGATTACGCGAGTGATGCCGAACTCTCCAGCCAGTCAGGCCGGTTTGCAAGCTGGCGATATTATTCTCCGCATTGGCGATCGCGAAGTGTCTGATGCTAGTGGCGTTCAACAGGCGGTTGAAGCAACCCAGGTGGGTAACACCTTACCTCTAGAACTGCGCCGCAATGGTCGCACTGTGAATCTTAACGTTCGGGCGGGTGCTTTCCCCAATCAGAATAGCTAATGGGGTTTTTAGCAGGAAGCTCATTGGGCTGGTTGACTGACAAAACTCCCAAAACCTTGATTCTTTGGTAGGTTGGGTTAGCGTTAGCGTAACCCAACGAAACCGCCGATCCAGTCAATCAGGCTCATTGGGTTTCCTGCTAGCACAAAGATGTTGGGTTTCACTGGCGTTCTATCCAACCTACAGTTTTTGTGTTGGATTTTTTAAGGCAACTCGCTGAATGTCCAATAAACTTGAATAGCGCGTAACATTTCCACAAATTTAAAATAATCTAGCGGCTTGATCATATAGCCAGCAACGCATAAATTAAAGCTTTCAAGTTTATCTCGATCTTCGCCTGATGTGGTTAATACAATCACGGGGATATGTTTTAAATCGGCATCTTGCTTAATTTCTCGGAGAAACTCTAAGCCATTCATTTTTGGCATATTGAGATCCAGCAAAATAATTGCAGGCTTTTTGTAGCTCCGATCGCGCAAGAGTGCTAGAGCTTCTTCCCCATTAGCGGCAATATCTACGGGATTTTTAACTTGAATTTCCTTGAAGGCACGTTGGACAGTCAGTCGGTCTATGCGGTCATCTTCTACCAACAAGATTGGCTGCAAATTCCTCATATAAATTTACCTATGTTCAATTTTATATTTCGGCCAGGTAAAGGAAAACGTACTCCCTTGATGTAGTTGAGAAGTCACCCATACTTTTCCGCCATACATTTCTACAATCTTTTTGACAATTGATAACCCCACGCCTGTTCCTTCCGATTCATCGCGAGGAGATAAGGTCTGAAAAATCTGAAAAATCTTCTCAAAGTATTGCGGATCGATCCCAATGCCGTTATCTGCAACGCTTAATTGCCAATAAGGATGGCGATCTTGACAAGAAACGATCACATTTCCCTGCTTGCGATCGCCATCCCTCGCTGGTGAAGAATCGCGATCGGTATATTTAACGGCATTGCTCAAAAGATTTTGAAAAACTTGCATCATCCGGGTGGGTTCGCACCAAACGCGAGGTAAGGGACTCAGAATGCGAATTGTGACCTGTTCGGGCGGAGCAATTAATTCAATCGCTTCGCTCACCAGTTCATTCAGGTCAATTTCTACTAATTCTTCTCGAATTCGACCGACTCGCGAATATTGCAAGATCCCTTCAATTAAATTGTGCAATCGTTGCACGCGTCCGACCAATAAACGAATGAGTTCTTGTCCTTCGGCATCGAGCTTTTCTTGATAGTCTGTTGCTAACCAAGTCGCCAGAGAACCAATAGCGCGTAGAGGTGCTTTTAAGTCGTGGGAGACGATATAAGCAAAATCTCTTAATTCTTGATTGGCTCCTTCAATTTCTTTAAGCAGTTGAGCTTGGCGAGCTTCTGAAAGCTTGCGCTCGGTGATATTGCGAAAAATCCCGCGAATATGAATAGGTTTCCCCTCTTCCCAGCGGCAATTAATACTGCCTTCTACTGCGATCGCCGTCCGATCTTGGGCAACAAACATCGTTTCGAGGTTAGCATCCCCCGTGCCGCTTTGCCAGCGCTGCCAAGCTTCCAAAACGCGATCGCGCTCTTGGGGATGGATAATCTCGCGGAAGTTGAGGCGTTCCATTTGCGCCGAGCTATACCCTAGCGTTCGCCGCCAAGCTTGGTTGACATAGATGAAGTTCCCTTCTAGATCGACAATTTGAATTAGATCGCTGGCATTATCAAAAAAGTCCTGTAACTGTTCGTGAGCTTGTTTTAATTGAGCCGTGCGCTGTTCGACCCGCAACTCTAACTCGTCAAACGCTTCTAGCAACGTGACTTCAGCGCGTTTGCGTTCGATGGCGTACCGGATCGATCGCTCCAAGAGTTTAGCGTCAATTTCTCCCTTCACTAAGTAGTCTGCAACACCTGCTCGCATGGCTTTGAGGTCGATTTCTAAATCTCCTTGACCCGTGAGCAAAATTAGCGGGGCTTTGCATCCCGAACACAGCGCCACGCTCAATAGTTCTAGACCATTGCGATCGCCTAAACGATAATCGAGTAAATACACATCATGCTCGCAGCACGCGATCGCTTCAACGGCGGTTTCGTAAGTATCCACCCAAGACAGCTCAAACTGTTCGGACTCAATTTCCATTAACCAGTCGCGAGTCAGAACATAATCATCTTCATCATCATCGACTAGGAGGACTTTCACCGCATCGCTCACTCTGTTTTCCTCCACTTCGCCTCATTTCTACCGTTTTGTTGGCAACTCGACAATTTCAAACCAATATTCCCCAAGGGTTTTCATCAGTTGTACGAGCGATTCAAATGTAACGGGTTTTGTAATAAATGAACTAACCCCTAGGTCATAACTTTGTTCAATATCTTCTTCAGCTTGTGAAGTTGTGAGGATCACTACCGGAATGCGTCGCAACTGCGGATCGGCTTTAATCTCTTGCAGGGCTTCTCGGCCGTCCTTTCTGGGCATATTGAGATCGAGCAAAATCAGGTTAGGTAACGCTGACTCGCTGAGGCTGACATATTTGCCCTGACGGTGTAGATAATTCATTAACTCTTCACCATCTTCAACAAAGTGTAAGGTGTGGCTTAGAGCGTTCTCTTCTAAAGCTTCTTTGAGCAGGAGGCGATCGTCTTCGTCATCATCAGCAATTAAAATTGTCACACCCTTACGTTGTTTGACCA
>JAAHGE010000450.1 GCA_010672635.1 Desertifilum sp. SIO1I2
TCTCAGATTTTGCCCCAGAACGACCCCAAAACGGGAAGAAAGGCAAATCCACATTAAAGTTCCGATTAAACTCCTCCGAGTCTTGAGCGAGATACCAGACCCCCTCAATCGCACTTGCAACGCGAGGGATTGGCGTCCAAGACAACAACAGGTATAGCACGCCCCACCACGGTTGACCCACATAGAACTTATGCAGCCCGCAGATCGGCATCACCGTACCGCTAAACGCAAGTAGCGCCGCAATTTTTCGACTTCTGGGTTGACTCAACATACTTTTAACGCTTGCATCCCTGTGCCGACTCTACCTATCTTCATGATAGGCTTTGCCTCCAGTAACTATAAAGCGTCCGCCCCTCGAAGTCGTAAAGATTCCCCCCATTTGTTACGGGAATCCGAAGTTCAAGTGCGATCGCCCCCTGCACTAGAATGTGACTAGATACAACCCCCTCCTCCAGCAGAACTTATTCAAGCAACTTGCGTGTATAACAATGGGATTTTTTGATTCTGATATCGTCCAACAAGAAGCTAAGCAACTGTTTGAAGACTACCAATCGCTGATTCAGCTTGGCAGTGACTACGGTAAATTTGACCGCGAAGGCAAAAAAATCTTTATTGACCAAATGGAAGCCCTCATGGATCGCTATCGCATCTTTATGAAGCGATTCGAGCTATCAGAAGACTTCATGGCTCAAATGACCGTTCAACAACTCAAAACCCAACTCGGTCAATTTGGCATCACTCCCCAACAAATGTTTGACCAAATGAACGCCACCCTAGAGCGAATGAAAGCCGAAATTGAAAAACAACCCTAGCCTCAATCGCTAGAGTTGTTAGAGCGTCTCTATTTAACTTACTGCGGTTGAGGTCGCGGGAATTCCCCCGGACTCCGGAAATCTTGAACGGGCTGGCCTTGAAGCGCTTGCAGCATAAAATCGCGCCAAATGGGAGCAACAAAACCGCCCCCCGTCGCGCCCCGACCTAAAGGCGTATAGTCATCATTACCAACCCAAACCGCCACCGATAGCTGCGGGACATAACCGACAAACCAAATATCGCGTTCTGCGGAAGTCGTTCCCGTTTTGCCAGCCGCCGGACGACCAATTTGGGCCGTAGTTGCCGTCCCGTTTGCAATCACCGCCCGCATCGCATCGTTAAGCGCTGCTGCCGCCCAAGGGTCGAGAACCTGTTGAGGTTTCGGCGTATTATCGAGCAATACATTTCCCGCACTATCCGTTACATGGACAATAAACGTGGGGTCGGAATGCCAGCCATTATTAGCAAAGGTTGCAAACGCCCCCGCCATTTCCAAAGGCGTTAAATCCACAGAACCTAAAGGCAGTGAAATCACCGGTTCAATCGGACTCTTAATTCCTAGCGCCCGACAAACTTCAATCACCTTATTCAAGCCAATATCCTGACCAATTCTCACCGCCGGAATATTCAGCGACTGCGCTAAGGCCGTCCGTACCGAAACCGAACCCGAAAAACCTCCGCCATAGTTTTGCGGCGTATAAAAACCATCCCCATCGCGATAGCTGACTGGCGAATCTGCAACAAACGTATCGGGCGTATAGCGACCGCTAGCAAACGCCGTATAGTACACAAACGGCTTAAAAGCCGATCCGGGCTGACGTTGCGCTTGCACTGCCCGGTTATACTGGCTTTCTTGATAATCAAATCCGCCCACCATTGCCTTAACAAAATGGGTGCGCGGATCGACTGCTACTAGAGCAATTTGTCCTTGATTGTAGTTGTAATACAACCCCTGGTTATACAGGCGTTCGTGCCAGCGGCTTACCGTCCGTTCCGCCATGCGTTGGAAATTGGTATCAATCGTGGTTTGAATCCGCATCCCGCCTTTTAAAACCGCATCGCGTCCAAACCGGCTGGATAACTCTTGCACGACGGGTTCTGTTAAATAGGGAATTTCACTCCCCCGGAAAGAAGTCACCCGACCAATCCCTAACGGCTGTTGGCGCGCTTCGGTTTCCTCTTGAGCTGTAATCCAGCCTAGCTCCCGCATCCGACTCAGCACAATAGACTGTCGCTGTTTGGCGTGGGCATAATCTACAAAAGGACTAAATTCTTCTGGCGCTTGAATCAGTCCGGCCATCATCGCCGCTTCGGCTAAAGTCAAGTCCGATGCCGATTTATTAAAATAGCTTTGGGCTGCCGTTTGCGCCCCGTAGGTGTTATGTCCCCAGTAAACTTGATTGAGGTAAAGCTCAAAAATTTCGTCTTTGGTGAGAATTTGCTCTAAACGCAACGCCAAAACCACTTCTGCCAACTTCCGGCTGTAAGCCAAATCGGAAGATAAGAACAAGTTTTTGACTAACTGCATCGTCACCGTCGAACTTCCTTCAACGATGCGTCCTTCTTCCCAGTTCGCCACAAACGCCCGCGCGACGCTACTGGGATTCAGTCCGCGATGGTAGAAGAAATGCGAATCTTCAATTGCTAAGACAGCGCGTTTGAGTTCCGGAGAAATCTGATTGAGGGGAATGACTTCTCGGTTGGCTTCATCGTGAAGGCGTGCCAGCAGCTTGCCTTTGATGTCATAAATATAGCTGGTTTCTGTCGGAACGAAATTGCGGAGTTGCCGAACATCAGGGAGGTTGCGGAAACTCAACGCCAAGCCCACTAGTCCCCCTGCAACCACGGAGCTTGTGAGCATGGTGAGACCGAGGAGGGTTCCTCCAGTTACTTTACCAACTGATTGAACAAACTGGAAAACCGGGGCTAGGTTGTTTTCAGATGGCTTACGGCTAATAGTCTTGGACGACACGGCGATTCAACTTCCTCACTCACAACAAACGTGGATTGATAGCTAGCACGGCTTGGCAAAAAGGTTAGTTTCTAGATTCAATGCAGAATCGATGGATTCAGGAATTAGATAGACTTGGAGATGGAGAGTGCAGACTGACTAAAAGATTTGTTGTAACATGACTCGACCGGGAATGCTAGGCTAGTGGGTCTGTAAAGTTTTTGTCACTATAGTAGTCTATCTATTGAAACCTTATGTTAGCAGGTTGCCAACAATATCCATTGCAAATCTTGTAGGAACGTATGACGGTAAATTTATCAACCAGTGTGCCTCAGAATGCAGCTTGGTTATTTCGGGGAGTCAGCGAAGTTTTCCCCAATCAAGTCGATTCTGACAAGAGTGACGAAAACCTGCAACAGCGACTTGCCCAAACAGAGCGTCCTTTACGGGTGAAGTTAGGGATCGATCCCACGGGTACCGATTTGCATTTGGGTCATAGCATTCCGTTTAGGAGGTTGCGGGCTTTTCAGGATGCCGGACATACGGCTGTTCTGATTATTGGTGATTTTACAGCGCGGATTGGCGATCCGACGGGAAAGTCGGAAACTCGGCGTCAACTCACCATTGAGCAGGTGAAGCAAAATGCTCAGACCTATCTCGATCAGGTTCGTCCTATTCTAGACTTTGATACCCCCGGTCGGCTGGAAATTCGCTATAACTCGGAGTGGCTTTCGGGTTTGGATTTAGAGAAGATTCTAGAACTTTTGTCTCAAATGACGGTGGGACAAATGTTGGCCAAAGAGGGGTTCGCCGAACGTTACGAAAAGCAAAACCCGATTTCTTTGCATGAGTTTTTGTATCCGTTGATGCAAGGGTATGATTCGGTTGCGGTTGAGGCGGATGTGGAGTTGGGCGGTACGGATCAGAAGTTTAATATTGCTGTGGGGCGCGATTTACAGCGCCATTTTGGTCTGAGGCCTCAGTTTGGGATGCTCGTCCCGATTTTACTGGGGACGGATGGGGCACAAAAGATGTCGAAGTCTTTGAATAATTATGTGGGATTGCAAGAAGACCCGCTGCAAATGTACTCGAAATTAGAGAAAACGCCGGATAATTTGTTGAACAGTTATTTTGAGTTGCTCACAAATCTATCTTTAGAAGGATTGCCAGAAAATCCCAGAGAGCGGCAAAAACTGTTGGCGCTGGATATCGTCAGTCAGTATCATGGCAAAGAAGCGGCGATCGCAGCCCAACAAGCCGCGCTAACTTTAGTACAAGGGGATGCCAAACAAGCCCAAGCCGTACCCGAGTTTTCCTTAGCTGAGGTGGAGTTTCCCGCCAAGTTATTCTTTATTTTAAGTGCAGCCGGGTTATGCAAAACCTCCTCAGAAGCGCGGCGACAGATTGAAGGAGGAGCCGTTAAACTAGATGGCGATCGCATCTCCGATGTTAACCTCACCTACGATACCCCCCAGGATCTCGCCGGACGCGTTCTCCAAGTCGGGAAAAAGAAATTTATTCGTCTCATATTGAGTGCTGAGTGCTGAGTGGGGGAAGGAGTGCAAAGTTCCGAGTTCCGAGTGGGGTCAAGAGTGCTGAGTGTAAAGTGCTGAGTGCTGAGTTAGTAGTTAGCAAGTTTTTCTATCTCTTCTTCCCCAACCCCCAACCCCCAACTCCCCCCCACCCCCCTGCCATGTCTATCGAAAATCGCGTTATCGGTCCCCCCGATAGCAATACCGAAGCAGAGGCCGCGTTTGCCGCTTTTAGAGCGTTCCGACCTGCCGTAGCGTGAAC
>JAAHGE010000451.1 GCA_010672635.1 Desertifilum sp. SIO1I2
TCCAGTCCTTATTTCCCCAAATTCCCGTCAGTTCCACAAAAGGCGCAACCGGACATACCCTAGGCGCTTCTGGGGCGCTAGGCGTCGCATTTTCCCTGATGGCGCTACAAGAACAGGTGTTACCCCCCTGTGTGGGGTTGCGGGAAACAGAGTTCAATCTGAATCTGGTTAAAAAAGCTGATTCCCATCCCCTAAAACATATTCTGTGTTTCAGTTTCGGCTTTGGCGGACAAAATGCAGTTTTAGCAATGGCAAAAGGATGAGTTCTATAAGCTTAGGGAATTGTTATTCTTTAATATTTCGAGCTTCAACAATTCTTTGACAAGCGTGCTGAATGGTTTGTCTTAGCCAAAGGTTTTCAGGGTTCTGGTCGTTGAGCGTACTCCATGCCATTGATATTGACCAAGACGGTAAATCAAGTGGAATATCAAATGCCTGGAGACAATAGTGCTGAGTAACATGTGTTGCCATACAAGAGGGAATCGCTACGATGAGATCGGAAGCAGCGATCGCCGAAGGTAAAGCAAACCAGTAGGGAACCGTGAGGGCGATACGTCGTTTTAAGTCCTGCTTTGCCAAGGCTCGATCGACGATCCCGATCTCATCGCGCCGTAAAGTAAATAACGCATGGGGAAACCTGACAAAATTCTCTAGACTGATAACCCCATCCTCCAACGCCGGATGACCCCTACGAACAATACCCGCAAATTGCTCTGAGAGAAGCGTTTGTTGAAGAATATAGGGCGGTAAATTCGCGAACGTACCCACAGCCACATCAAATGTATCATTTTCAATTGAATTGACCAGCGATTCCTTTTCCACCGGGAGCAACCGCAGATTAACCTGCGGAGCTTGATGTCTAAGAATGCCCAATAACAAGGGCAGAATCATACTGGCAAAATAATCGGACGTGGCGACGGTGAATGTTTTCTGTGAAGAGGCAGGATCGAAGGTTTGCAAGCTCGCTAATGTGCCTCGGATCGTATCTAGAGCCGATATCACCTGTGGAGCGATCGCCACTGCTTTGGCCGTCGGCTTCATTTCTCGACCCACCCGCACAAATAATTCATCGTTAAAGAGCGATCGCAATCGCCCCAGCGCCGCACTCATCGCAGGCTGCCCAATGCGGATACGTCGAGCAGCAAGGGTAACACTTTGGTGGAGATACAACGACTCGAAGGCAACGAGAAGATTCAGATCAACTGCCCCAAGGTCAATCGATTTCATTGATATCAGAAATCTCTACAATCAATTTGATTTGTCCTGATTCTGCCACTATCCTAATTTCTAAACAAGCTTTTCTAGAGGCAGGAAAAAAAGATTCCGATGACTGACTGTAGAAATCAACAAAGAGCGATCGCCCGTCGATTAGTTTTGAGGTAAAAACAATGCAATTACCTGCCATCTATGCAGACTCGCCTGTTGCTTTGCTGCCTGCCCAGTCCGTTGCATCGTTTCCGGTCAATACATTTCTGGAAAATTTGGCGATTCTTCCATCCGGTGATATCTATCTCACTAACCACGAAGTTGGAGAAGTCATCCAGCTAGATCCAGACGGTAATCTGACAACATACGCGCATCTGGATGGGAAAGTCAGCGGTATTGCCTGGATTGAGCCAAATCAGTTCCTTGTCAATGGCTGGAATGTCGAAGGCGTCCCCTTTGTCGCCCTACTCTCGGATGGCGAGGTGCAATTTCTCCAAACTTTACCAGAAGCACAGTTTCTCAACGGCATCGCGCCATTGTCTGCTCGCTATTACCTGATTGCTGATTCCTATCGAGGCGCAATCTGGTCGTTTGATGTCACCACCAAAACTGTCGAACTTTGGTTAGAGCATTCCCTCCTCGCTCGTAGCGATGAGTCCAGCGCATTTCCCGCCGTCAACGGCCTGAAGCGATTTGGCAATAGTCTCTATGCGTCTAATACCCAACGGATGTTGCTATTGCAGATTTCGCTAGATGAGAGCCTCAAACCCCAAGAGCCGCAGATTTTAGTCGAAGGAACCAACATTGATGACTTTGCGTTTGATAGCCACGGCAATCTCTATGGAGCCACCCATGTTTACAATAGTGTAATTCGCATCGATCGCGATCGCCGCACTACTATCATTGCCCAGGCTCAACAGGGGGTAACGGGTTGCACGGCTGTTGCCTTTCACAACACTGATTTGTATGTTGTCAACAACGGCGGTATGTTCTTACCTCCAACAACGGGCGTGGAACCCGCACAAGTGGTGCGTTTAGCCGTTGGTGTAAGTGGCGCGCCCCTGTTGATGAAGGACTGAAATTATGCACGCCGATCCTCCTGTGACAGTGGATGTCGTGCAGCGGGTTAAAAGGGGTAACGAGCAAGCATTTGAAGCACTACTAGAGCAGATCGTCGGTACAGCCAGCACCTTTGAAGGTTATTTAGGCTCATCTGTGTTTCGCCCAAATCATTACGATGACAGCGAATACCGAATTGTCTTCAAGTTTGACCGTTTATAGCTGTACTCAGTAAGGTTAGGACAGACTGAACTGCTCAAAAGATTGGACTCACTCGGTTTTAACTCAGCACTCAGCACTCAGCACTCAGCACTTTGCTATAGAAAATTTGAAGCGGTGGGAACATTCCAAAGTTCGCCAGCAGTTCCTGACTCAAGCTCGCAACCTCACAGTGGATGCTGGCACATTCTCAATTATTACGGGGTTGGAAACCTGGTTTACTCTGCCTGCAAAGCCGGGAATGTTGCCCCCACCCCGTTACAAGATGGTGCTGGTTTCTAGCCTTGCCATCTTTGGCATCGATCGGCTTTTGATGTTTCTTCCACTCGGTTGGCTGACACAGCTACCGTCTGCACTCCGCCTACTGATTCTAATTGTTCTAACCACTACATTAATGACCTACTTGGTGATGCCAAGGCTGACAAAGCTCTTAGCGTGGTGGTTGTATCCCAAACGTTGAGTGTTGTAATGACATCAAGAAGCAATATGACTGATATATGCGTGATTGTGGGAATGGGCGAAGGTAATGGGATGGCGATCGCCCGTCGGTTTGCCGAAGAAGGATTTGCGATCGCTATGCTGGCTCGCAATGAGCAAAAACTGAAGGGCTACCAGGCTACGCTGCAAGCTGAGGGGATTACCTCTCACTACTTTTTAGCCGATGCTGGAGATGAAACCGCCCTCACGACAGCCTTCACTAGCATTCAAAATCAATGGGGAACGCCAGAAGTCCTCATCTACAATGCTGCTGTGCCTCGGATGGAAAATATCTTACAAACAACCTACAACATCCTTGTGAATGACTTTCGAGCTAATGTCGCGGGGGCAATAGCGTGTATTCAAGCCGTCTTACCCGCCATGCAGCAGCAACAGCGAGGCACGATTTTGCTAACTGGAGGTGGATTTTCTCTCTATCCCCAACCTGATTTTGTGTCGCTGTCCATTGGCAAAGCTGGGATTCGTGTGTTGGCAAATACGCTTCATGCGGCCCTCAAGGACTCACCCATTAAGATTGGAACAGTCACCATCTGCGGCACAGTGAATGGAGACGATCCCAAATACAGCAGCGATCGCATTGCCGAAGAATACTGGAAGCTTCATTCTTCTGAAAATACAGATTATGAGATTGTTTATTAGTTGACACTCTCTGGCGTAAACATCGGGGGGTTCTGGATTTCACGAATCCCCTTGTTCTCTACGATACAATCAGCAATTCCCTTGGATTTGATTCCCCTCCAGTAAGGTAGCGCGCGATCGCACCCCCGGAACCAGCACCCCCAAGGGCGATCGCAACGAGACCCAACTCATCCAATCGTTAATTAAGACATACTAACGCTGAGGTTATGGGGTAGAAGATTATCTTGAATACCCACCGATAGCCTCTGTTCCGTCCGCACTAACGAAATATTAGGCGGCGATTAACTTGGAGCAATATTTTGCCACAACTCGGCTGCTACAAACTTTGCTAAGTGCCCTACATTAGTTGTTGCAATAACAAGATCTGGAATTGCTAGAGTCACCGCTTGAGCAACCAAAATCATATCGCCGTCGATCGTTTTGTCTCCTGCTGTTGGCTGTCCTTGTTGACGAGCTTGTGCCCAAAACTTTGCTGCTTGACGCATAGTTGTTGTCGTAATCGGCAGATACTCTAAAAACTTTGCTAAGTTATCCAGACGAACAATTCCTTTGATTTTGTTTGCTCGTAGTAACTCGCGCCGAAGCTCGTAGTCTGCAATTTCTGGAATAATAACGCGACTCCCTGCTGCAATATGGGCTTGCAGCCATTGAGCACAAGCAGCACTCTCAGAAGATAACTTAGGATTTGTGACCAGACCCAGTGGTCCTGTGTCTAGTACGATGACTCGGCTCACCAAGTTATACCCTTTAACTCAGCCGGAAACAACTTGCGCTCAGACAACCGATCGTCATCTAGAGCCTGAATTAAATACTGACCTGTCTCCTGCTGTTCTTCATCGTCCTCATCATCTAGCCAAGATTGAAGTAAATTGACCGCTTCAGCTTGCTTGTGCTTTAACAGGAGAGAATTTGTTAAAAGCTGCAATGCTAATGCCTC
>JAAHGE010000452.1 GCA_010672635.1 Desertifilum sp. SIO1I2
TAGCAAACATGTAGTGAGCAACTGGCTTTTTCAAAAGACCAGAGTTTACCATCAATGCAATATCTTCATAAAAACCCAGGAAATCTAGCTTTTTATGATAGGGAAGTTCAGCTAATTCTGGATCGTCATTATCCAGCATTTCAAATAGCTCTTGAAAACGGTCATTTTCCTTAAACCTCTCTCGCATTGAAGTGTAATATTCAGCTCGTTTTTGAGCATTTTGACGCATATACTCAATAAGCCCTTTTACAAGGGTTGCAGCAGCAACTACGGTTCCAAGAATTATGGCTAAATTGCGTGCATCGTCGAGAGTCATAAATAGTAAACACGGTTTAAACTGATTAATTCTGGATGCAAAATAATGAGAACAGCGGAATATCCGTACCTTTACGTTGCACGATCCGATTGACTATAAAATTCGCGACTTAGGCAATTGGGTCTTAAATGGAGAATTCCCCCAACCATCATTTTACGCCTAATTTCTCATCTCAAGGACGGCGCGATCGCGGACTTGGTTGGATCTTACCCGTTCGATGACCTCGGCGATCGCTAACATATCCAACATCATCGCCCGTCCGCCGCGAACAGATTGAATCTTTACTAGCATTGGGGGCCACGCGATGGGAAGCAGCCCATAGTATTGTCACAGAAGCCCTGAGAACGGGCATGATTCCCACGATTAACTCAATGATGGTGATGGGAATTGTCAGTTTACCGGGGATGATGACGGGACAAATTTTAGCCGGAGCAACACCTACCGATGCAGTACGATACCAGATTGTGATTTTGTTTGCGATCGCGGCCGGAACCGCCCTGACCACCATCTCCATTATTCTACTCGCCTTTTTCTCCCTGTTTAGTCCGGATCGCCAACTCCGCCTCGACCGCTTGCGCCCCCTAAAGAGTCTCAATTAACAGAAGCGATCGCACTCTCATCTGGATTTACTAGTTATTAGGATTCAATAGCATCATTAGATGGTGGATGCCAACCGCCCTGAATCCACAGACGACGGGCTTTAACAATCGCCCCCTCATTATGCTCTTGGTCATTTAAATCTAAGCGATCGCACGTTGCACGCCCAATTGAAGTCTTGCCTCGAATTACCAAACCGCCTTTTTTCCAAACAAAATGCTCATTCCACTGATGCAGTCGTGGGTTAAACAACTGAGTAGAAACTTGAGATTCTGGGTCAGTCCCTTCTGTGAAGTTGTAACGGTAGCTATTACATCGCTGACAAGCCAAAGCCAAATTTTCAAATGTATCTGCTCCTCCACGCGATCGTGGTTGGATGTGGTCAATTTCAAACCGTGCTGCACTGGCTTCTTCCGAGGAATGGCAGTATTCACACAGATACTTAGCCCGCTCTCGAACCTGCTGCCGAATCTCTTTTGGAATTGCCATACCTACGCAGACTCAGCAATAATTTTTGCGTTAAGCAGTGTGAAGATTCGATCGAGTTCTAAAATTCCAGTCAGTTCTACTGCTTCATCGGATGATAACTGTGACTCTCGCTGTTTCTCGTTCAGGCTCTCTAGTCGCTCCTGTAAGTCTTCGCTAAATTTGAATAAGAAAAGCCCTCCAACTGACTTGATTTGAATGCCAGCATCAATAAAAGAGGAGGGTTGGATCATCAGTTGTGCATTCATGGTTCACCTCAGAGACAATGTTATATAAATCAGTTTTAGTTTATGTGATTACGATTGGTTGGATCTTACCCGTTCGATGGTCTCGGCGATCGCTAACATATCCAACATTATCGCCCGTCCGCCAGTGGGAGAAGCCAAAATTCGCCGACGCTTACCTATACCCCAACTTTTTACCCTACTGTGGTGTAGTTCCATCCCATCGCCCTATCCCTCTACCACTGCAACTTGATTTCTGCCAAACTGAGTTCTGTGCTTGTACATGGCTTCGTCTACAGCTTGCATTAAACTCATCCAATCTTGACCGTGTTCTGGGTAGAGGCCAACACTACAGGATGCGGTGGGTAAAAATTCTATCTCTTTGGATCGGCCATCGGGTGCAAATTCTAAGCGCTGCATGGGAAAATGACAGCAATGCTGCGCGATCGCCATCCGGATGCGATCGCCAAAGGTCATCGCATCCGCTAGCGGTGTATTGGGGAGTAATACGAGAAATTCATCGCCTCCAGTGCGAAAGAGTTGTGCTTCAGCCGGAAGCTGTTGGAGAATTAAAACAGCCAGTTGCCCAAGCAGAATATCCCCTTGGTCATGTCCGTAGCGATCGTTGAAGTAAGCGAAACTATCGATATCAATGAAAACGATCGCAAAAGCTTTCGCCTCCTCGATCCAACCTGTCATGCATTGCTGTAGGGCGATCCGGTTGCCAACTCCGGTGAGTCGATCGAAGCAATTAGTCATCGGTTTTTGAATAGCTTGTTGCTAGCTTAAGCGACGCTCAGGACTTACGCAAGTTCACGGTTGGTGGGAGTAACTGTGTTGTATCTCACCCATGCAGGTTCGCAGCCTTCTGTCTAAATGTTACGACTAAAGTCCATAATTGAACCGGATTTTCAACGGTTAACGTTGCAACAGACAGAAACTGCGATCGCTCTAATCATAGGAGACAGCATGGCTGAACTCAATGGAACGATGATGCAATATTTCCACTGGTACATCCCGGATGATGGTACCTTGTGGGATAAGACTCAGCATTTAGCCCCAGAATTGGCAAAGGCAGGCTTTACCGCATTGTGGCTTCCTCCTGCTTACAAGGGAATGGCAGGTAAAAGCGATGTGGGGTATGGGGTTTACGATCTCTTTGACTTAGGGGAGTTCGATCAAAAAGGGTCGATCCGTACTAAGTATGGCACTCGCGAACAATATCTTAGCGCGATCGCAACTCTGCATTCTGTCGGCATCCAAGTTTATGGCGATGCTGTCCTCAATCATATGATGGGAGGCGACGCTCCGGAAACGTTTCGGGCGCTTCCCTTTCCCCAGAATAATCGCTTGTGGCCCAAAGGGGAATTGCACGAAATTCAAAGCTATACTGGGTTTAACTTTCCCGGACGCCAAGGAAAATACTCTAGCTTTGAGTGGCATTGGTGGCATTTTGATGCTGTGGATTATAACGCGTATCATCCCGGCGATCGCGATACGGTGTACCTAATTGAAGGCAAGCAGTTTGATGACTATGTTGCCCTAGAAAACGGTAACTTTGCCTATTTGATGGGATGCGACTTAGACTTTCAGCATGAGTCGGTACGCGGCGAGATAACGTACTGGGGGAAATGGTATCTCGACACCACCCAAGTCGATGGGTTTCGTTTAGATGCCATTAAGCATATTTCCGCCTGGTTCTTTCCCCAATGGTTGGAAGCCTTAGAACGTCATGCGGGGAAAGACTTATTTCTACTGGGGGAATACTGGTATCCTGATATTCAGACCTTAAACTGGTATATCGACGCGGTACGCGGCTGCATGTCGGTGTTTGACGTTCCCCTGCATTACAATTTCCATGTCGCCAGCAAGTCGGGAAATCATTTCGATCTGCGTCGGATCTTAGACGGAACGCTGATGCAGCAGCGGCCGACTCATGCGGTCACTTTTGTTGAAAATCACGATTCTCAGCCCTTGCAGGCGCTAGAATCGGTCGTAGAAGCGTGGTTTAAACCCCTAGCCTATGCCTTAATTCTGCTGCGACGGGAAGGCTATCCTTGCGTTTTCCATGCCGACTATTATGGCGCAGATTACGAGGATTGGGGGCGCGATGGCAACCGCTATCGGATTATTATGCCATCTCATCGCTGGCTGATTGATAAGTTTCTCTACGTTCGGCGCAACTTTGCCTACGGCCCGCAGTACGATTATTTTGACCATCCCAATACGATCGGCTGGACGCGTTTAGGGAACGAACAGCATCCTCATGCGATCGCGGTTATCCTTACTAATGGTTCCGATGGGTTTAAGTGGATGGAAGTGGGTAAACCCAATACGCGATTTATCGATATTACCGAGCATATCCCAGAAGCGATCGTTACCAACGAATATGGTTGGGCGGAGTTTCGCTGTCAGGGGGGTTCGGTTTCCGTTTGGGTAGAGGCGTAAATGGGGTTCGATCGCGATAATGGAACTATTGCGATCGGACATTGACATGAATGATTTTGAACAAACGCCTGAATTTTGGGAAAATCGCGGTTGTCGGTTATGCCAGACTGAAGCATATGAAGACGCGATCGCAGCTTTCGATAGAGCGATCGCGCTTAACCCCCATTATGCCCCAGCTTGGAACCATCGGGGGAATGCCTTGAGTGCTTTGAAGCGGTATCCTCAAGCTTTGGCTTCCTATGACAAAGCTGTCGCCTTAAACCCCCAATACCATCAAGCGTGGTTTAACCGAGGCTTATTATTCAACGATATGCAGGCCTATGGCAATGCGGTAGAATCCTATCAACGGGCGCTTGCGCTCCACCCCGATCCGCGCTACATTCACGCTCAGGCTGGGATAGGCTTGCACAAAAAGCTATTCACCATTTGAGCAAGACGCACAATCTCTTCATCAGGTAACGTCTCAGATAGCGGTAGATA
>JAAHGE010000453.1 GCA_010672635.1 Desertifilum sp. SIO1I2
CAAATCATCGTTAACCATCATCGCGGTCAACTCAGTTGTAGCTCAGAACCTGGAAAAGGCTCAGAATTCCTC
This sequence comes from Desertifilum sp. SIO1I2, assembly GCA_010672635.1. GTDB lineage: Bacteria > Cyanobacteriota > Cyanobacteriia > Cyanobacteriales > Desertifilaceae > Desertifilum. The sequence goes on from JAAHGE010000453.1 coordinate 73, forward strand.
ATCGAACTGCCCATTTTCCGCCGCCATTAACCCAAAAAAGAGTGCAAAGTCATGCGACCTTACACTCTACTGAGATTTAGCAGAACTTAGACGGTTGCGATCGCATAAACGGGTGCATGAGTCGCGGGATTACCCGGCGCATAAATCTGCGTAACATAATCCCCAACCATACGATCCGTATTAAACGCCGGAGCATTAGTTTTAATCGATGCCTTCATCATTTGAATCCAACGAACCGGCAAACCTTGCTCATCGCGTTCGTAGTACAGCGGCACAATTTCCTCTTCTAATAACTGATACAAAGACTCCGCATCAATCCGGTCTTGCAACTCTTGGTTGCTGGTATGAGCATCTTCGCCAATTGCCCAGCCATTAACGCCCTTACCATTAGCATCCGCTTGATAGCCTTCACACCACCAGCCATCGAGAACCGAACAATTAATTCCACCATTAAAGCAAACCTTTTGCCCGCTCGTTCCCGAAGCTTCCAACGGACGCCGGGGGTTATTTAACCAAACATCCACCCCTTGCACCAGCTTTTGAGCCGTGTAAATATCGTAATCTTCAATAATCGCCACGCGGCTTTGCACCTCCGGACGGCGACACCATTCCATCAGCTTTTGAATGATCCGCTTCCCTTCCTCATCGGCGGGGTGTGCTTTTCCAGCAAAGATAATCTGCACGGGTTTTTCGGCATTACCAAAAATCTTGAGCGCCCGTTCCACATTATGCATCAGCAAATCGCCCCGTTTGTAGCGACTAAAGCGACGGGCAAAACCAATCGTCAGCACCTCCGGATCGAGTAACGAATCGGTCACTTTCACCCAATAGGCATCTTCACCGCGATTTTGGCGGGCGAGTTTGGCGCGCGATCGCGTATGCGTAATTAAAGCCTCTTTCAAAGATTGATGGCACTCCCACAGCACAGCATCGGGAATCTCATCGACCTTTGCCCAAGTTTGTGGATTGACAATGTGGGTAGACCAGTCCTCGCCGAAATATTGCCCGTACAAATCGCTCATTAAAGGAGCCGTCCAAGTCCGAGCGTGAACGCCGTTCGTAATATGGGTAATGGGAACTTGGTCTTCCGGACGTTCTGGGTAGAGAATTTTCCACATCTGCCGAGACACTTGACCGTGGAGGGCGCTCACGCCGTTCGCAGAACGACACATCCGCAAAGCTAAAACTGTCATGCCAAACGGTTCCCACGGGTCGCCCAAACGCCGCGCCCCCAGTGCTAAAAATTGTTCGCGAGAGAGTTTCAACTGCGGCCAGTAGTGGGCAAAGTAGGAATCTATTAAGTCTGCGGAGAAGACATCATGACCGGCCGGAACGGGGGTATGGGTCGTAAAGACGCAGGAGTTGCGAACCTCGGCTTCAATGTCGTAGAAGGACTTTCCGGTTGCTGCCATTCTCTGCTGGGCGATTTCTAGGGTGCAGAAGGCGGCGTGACCTTCGTTGAGGTGGTGAATGGAGGGGGTAATCCCCAAAGCGGCTAAGGCGCGAACGCCTCCAATCCCTAAAACGACTTCTTGGGCGATCCGGGTTTCTTGGTTGCCTCCGTAGAGGTGTCCGGTCAGCCAGCGGTCGATGGGGTCATTATCTTCGCGATCGGTATCGAGGAGGTAAAGGTTGACTCGTCCGACTGCGGCTTTCCAGATTTGGACTTTGACGCGACGCTGGCGAATTTCTAGTTCGATGGCGATCGGTTCCCCCAGGGGGTTGCACATCAGTTCCAGGGGCATCTGCTCGAAGTGGTTATCGATGTAGTAGTCTTCTTGCCAGCCATTGCGGTTGATGCGCTGGCGGAAGTAGCCTTGGCGGTACATTAAGCCGACGGCGACCATTGGAACGCCGAGGTCGGAGGCGGATTTGAGGTGATCGCCCGCGAGAATGCCAAGACCCCCGGAGTAGATGGGCAAAGATTCGTGAATGCCAAATTCAGCACAGAAGTACGCAATGGGGCTATCGGCTTGGATTTGGGGTGCAACTCGGCTAGCCCAAACGTCGGTTTGGTTCATGTATTGGTCGAACTGTTCGACGATCGCTCTCACGCGACGCACGTAGGCCGGATCGCAGGCGAGTTCGCTTAAACGGACGGGGGATGCGGTTTCGAGCATGACAACAGCGTTATGTCCGCATTGCTGCCATTTTTCGGGGTTGATGCTTTGAAACAGGGAGAGGCGATCGCTGCCCCAACTCCACCAGAAGTTATAGGCGATGTCGGCTAAACGTTTGAGGGGATGCGGAAGGCGATCGCTTAATTTGCGGCTTGGGGTTGCTGAAGAGAGGGTGGTCATATTACTCTAGGCTCGTTTTGGGTTCAGTTCAGATGCACGCCACTTGAAATGCAGGGGGCGCAATTGATGTTTTGTTGTCTCTTGGTTGGCGAAGGATTTGCGGTAAATTCTTCCCTTCCCCGTAGAATACTGCGTTCGATAGAACCCTAATTTCACCCCTTGTGGAATCAGCGCGAAAGTTATTCTATCTTTGCATCCTTTGATATTTTGTAACTTGGGGATCGACTGACGATAAATTTATCGAAGTATTTAAGCATTTTTGGGTGAGATTTCTGTCACAAAAATTGTTAATTAAATCCGAGGAAATTTTAGAAATTCTTAATTAAAAGTCAATTGCAGAACGCTGCTTTACAGGAAAAGGTGAATTTTCACAAGTGACAGAAACCTAAAAATAATCTTTCGATCTGACTCATGCGATCGCTCCAAAAATTTGGCATACTGACAAAACCCCGAACTGTAAACTGACCTATGGAACCTGCTCTGACTCAATTTGGCGATCGCATGAATCACTTAACCGGCGTGCGAGCCATCATGAAAGATATCCAAGAAACCCTGCGAGCAGGCAAGGGACGAGAATTTATTAACCTCAGCGCTGGAAATCCGGTCATTTTACCGGAAGTTGAGCAACTCTGGCGCGAGTGTACCCTGGATTTGCTTTCCGGGCCAGAGTATGGGGAAGTGGTGTGTCGCTACGGTTCAGCGCAAGGCTACCAACCGTTAATTGAAGCCGTGGTTGAAGATTTTAATCGGCGCTACGGGTTGCAAATCAGCGATCGCAATGTCCTCGTCACCGGGGGCAGCCAGTCTCTCTATTTCCTTGCCGCCAATGCCTTTGGGGGTTACAATGCCCAAGGACAACTCAAACGCATCGTCTTACCCCTCAGCCCAGATTACACGGGCTATGGCGGGATGTGCTTGACACCAGAGGCTTTGTATGCATATAAGCCCACCTTAGAAATTGACAGCACAGCGCATCGTTTCAAATATCGCCCAGACTTCGAGCAATTACAAATCGACCCAGATACAGGCTTTGTCCTCTTTTCCCGGCCCTGCAACCCCACCGGAAACGTCCTCACCGACACAGAAGTGCGCCAACTTGTGGATCTCGCTTCTAGCCACAACGTCCCCGTCTTAATTGACTCCGCCTACGCACCCCCCTATCCTTGTCTCAACTTTACCGATATGTCGTTGGTATTTGGGGAAAACGTCCTGCATTGCACGAGTTTATCCAAATCTGGCTTACCTGGGGAACGGGTTGGCATTGCGATCGGACACGAACGGTTAATTCAGGTGCTAGAGTCATTCTTAACGAACCTCTGCTTGCATTCATCCCGTTACGGACAAGCGATCGCAGCTAGAGCTATTCGTTCTGGTCAACTTGCCCAACTATCCCTAGACGTGATTCGCCCCTATTATCAAAATAAACTCGCCATCCTCGAAGCCACCCTCGATCGGACAATGCCTAACGATGTTCCTTGGTTTCTCCATCGCGGGGAAGGCGCAATCTTTGCCTGGTTATGGTTAAATGAACTGCCGATGAGCGATTGGGAATTCTATCAAAAACTCAAACAAGTCGGCGTTATCCTCGTTCCCGGAAACTCCTTCTTCCCCGGCTTGCGAGAAAATTGGCAACACACCCAACAATGTTTCCGTATCAGCCTCACCGCCTCCGACACCGAACTCGAAACCGCCATGCAACGCCTCGCTGAAGTTGTCCAACAAGTCTATCAAGCCTCCCCTGTGGCGTGTTAGGAGGATGGGGGAAGAAGAGGGTGGGGAGATGGGGGGAAGAAGAAGGGAGTTAGGAGTTGGGTAAAAAGAAATAGAAAAACTTGGTAACTGTCAACTTAGCACTCTATTTCCACTCAGCACACTGCTACGCAGAAGCTAACGCCATAGCACTCCGAAGCGAAGCACTAACTTCCCCCCCACCTTCTTTCCCACTCAGCACTCTTTTCCCCACTCGGAACACCACTGCTTGGTGTGCAAGCTACAGAACTCGGAACTTTGCACTCCATCCCCCCATCTCCCCACCCTTTTCCCTACTCAGCACACTGCTACGCAGAAGCTAAAGCAACAGCACTTTCCACTCAGCACTAA
>JAAHGE010000454.1 GCA_010672635.1 Desertifilum sp. SIO1I2
CTGGCTGCCAATGGGGCATTTTGCGTCAATACTGGCAAATACACGGGGCGATCGCCAGAAGATAAATTCATTGTCGATGAACCTGGCGTGCATGGCGAAGTTCATTGGAATCAGGTCAACGTTCCCCTCCCCGTTGCTAATTTTGACCTCCTCTACAAACGGCTACTAGCCTACATTCAAGGTCGAGATTTATATATTTTCGACGGCTTTGTCGGGGCCGATCCTAAATATCGCATGGGCGTTCGCATTATTAATCAATTCGCCTCCCAAAACTTGTTTGCCCATCAACTCTTTTTACGCCCAAATTCTGAAGAATTAGCCCAACATCACCCAGACTTTACCGTCATTGCCGTTCCAGGTTTGCAAGGCGATCCAGAGATTGATGGCATTCATAGCGAAGCCTTTATAGTCGTAAGCTTTGAGAAACGCTTAGTTTTGATTGGCGGTTCTTACTATTCCGGAGAAATCAAAAAATCGGTCTTCTCCTGCATGAACTATTTCATGACCAAACAAAACGTTCTGCCCATGCATTGCGCCGCCAATATGGATCGCCACGGAAATACGGCGCTGTTTTTTGGGCTGTCGGGAACGGGAAAAACTACCCTTTCTGCTGACCCTAGCCGTCGCTTAATTGGCGATGACGAACATGGTTGGTCAGAAGACGGAATTTTTAACTTTGAGGGCGGTTGCTACGCCAAAACTATTCGCCTGTCTCGGCAACAGGAACCGGAAATTTGGCAGGCGATCCGCTTTGGGGCCCTGCTGGAAAATGTGGTTCTAGACAAACAAACCCGCATTCCCGACTACGATGACGCCCATTTGACAGAAAATACCCGCGCCGCCTATCCCGTGGAGTTTATCCCCAATTGCGTCGTTCCGGGCATTGGCGGACATCCCAACGCCGTGATTTTCCTGACGGCTGATGCGTTTGGGGTTTTACCTCCGATCGCCAAATTAACGAACCGCCAAGCCATGTATCATTTTATGTCTGGCTATACGAGCAAACTAGCGGGCACCGAACGGGGAATTCGCGAACCCCAAGCCACGTTTTCTGCTTGTTTTGGCAAACCGTTCCTCCCCCTAGCGGCAACAGTCTATGCCGAAATGCTTTCTCAACGGCTGATGCATCACAATGCGGCAGCCAATGTTTACCTAGTCAATACGGGGTGGACGGGGGGACCTTATGGGGTGGGCAAACGCATTCCCATTCGCGATACCCGTGCAATGGTTTGGGCGGCGCTGAATGGGGAATTGGATCGCGTTACCTTCCATCCTCACCCGATTTTTAAGATTTTAGTCCCTGAAAGCGTTCCGGGCGTGGATAGCAAAATTCTCAACCCGCGCAATACCTGGAACGATCCAGCCGCCTATGATGCTCAAGCCAAGTTACTCGCACGTCGGTTTGTCAATAATTTTCAACGGTTTACGACGGCGAAACCCGAAATTATTGAAGCAGGCCCTAATCCCAATTAATCAAAGTTAGGGAGAATTTTTTCCCAAACTCGCAGGAATTGGAGGGCGTTTTTATCCCCCTCCAATTCTCGGACGACGATGGGTGTTGGACTGACTAGGAACGACGCACTAAATATTTGCCATAGTAAAGGCTGAACTTCCAGAAATTCAAGGCAAAACGCAGGGGTTGAGGGTAGGAAGAATCTGCCAGTTGAGGGGTTTCAGTTTCGGTTGGCAAAGGCTGGCGTACGGGAAGATGGCTGTAGTATAAAATTTTCATAAGATTGATGCTCGGTTAAAGGACGGGTAGGGTTATCTTTGCCCAGACTTTCAGTGAGTTTGGGCAATGCCTTTTCAGGGTTTTAGGTAGTTCTATGCAGGGCTAGGGAAATAGATTTACTGGTAATAGCGCTGTTCAAGCCAACTTCGCAGATCGTTTTCGGAAGCTTGTTGGGTAGAATGTCCCGTGAGCGGATCGTAGGCGCACCACCAGGTATTTCCCCACCGATCGGTTTTGTGCCAAACTCGCAATTGAGGCTCGGCTGTCAGACTTTCTAAAAAGTCTTCTCCTAAGTGTTGAAGCTTGGCAAACCAACCTGAAAGGATTGAATCAATCCCTCTTGTTCCAAGGTGGGGAACGGAGCGAACTTCTAGAACCTGAAGAGGAAACGCTCGATGATGAGTTTTCATTTTACAGTTCCTCCAAAAAGATTCGTAAACTCTTGTTTGAGCTTCTATATTGAATGTAACGACGATCGTTGAAATAAACAAAGTATGATATTCATAGCTTTTATGAAAAATTTTCATAGAAAAAAGCGCGATCGCATTCTCGGTTTTGGGAAGCCTAAGACTAAGCGGACATCACCCCTATGGATGAAATTAATACCAGTCGAATCAAAACTTCTCAGTTGCGAGCTTTAGTGGCCGTTGCCGAGTGCGAAAATTTTAGCGAGGCGGCTCTGAAGCTGGAGATTACCCAATCAGCCGTCAGTCATGCGATCGCCACTTTAGAAGAAGAACTGGGCGTTCCCCTGTTCTCGCGGGGGCGTCATGGCGCGTTTTTGACGCCGGCGGGCGAACGGATCGTTACCCACGCCCGCGCCGTTTTGGGCTTGCTCAAACAAATGATTCGGGAAGCCAATGTCGAAAGAGGCTTGCAGGGGGGGCGGGTGCGCGTGGCGTCTTTCCGCAGCGTCGCCACCCATGTCTTACCGGGAATTATTGCTCGCTTTCGCGATCGCTATCCCGATATCAGCATTACCATTACCGAGCATATCGACTACCTCGACGTGGAACAAGCCGTTCGGGAAGGACGCGCCGATATTGGGTTTACCTATCTCCCCACCTCAGAGGGTTTAGACAGTTGGGAAATTCTCCGCGATGATTACGTGGCTTTGCTTCCCCCCTCTGCTAGACTGGCAGGCGACCAAATTAGCTGGTCGCAACTCGCCGCTTACCCCCTCATTGCCAGCGGTTCCGGGAATGCTTGCGATCGCGCGATTCGCAGCTATCTAATGACTTCCGAGGTGCCTTTAAACATCGCTTACGAAGTTCGGGAAGATTCCACCATTGTCAGTATGGTGTCTCAAGGCTTAGGAGCGGCTGTTTTACCGCGCTTGGCAGCCGAACCTCTACCCCCTGGCGTGCGCGTCTATCATTTACCCGCACCGTTTATTCGGATTATTGGGGTTGTCGTTTCGCAAACGGCCTTGCTAGTGCCTGCGGCTTATGCCTTTTTAGACGCCGTTAAAGCCGCCCCTCCTACGCCCCTCTCGACCGTGCAAATGGGACTGAACAATTGATTGACGCTCTCTTAAACGCAGAGTTAGCTTGGTAGCAACTTCCTCTATTTCTTTGGAGCTAAGTGCATGGGCTTATTTGATAAACTACGCGGCAATGTGCAAAAAACCGAAACCACCCTGGGGCCGGCAGAAGCGTTTGCTGCGATCGCCTTAATTGCAGTCGCGTCTGATGGTTACATTACCGACACGGAATGCCAAGCCCTCAGTACCACGCTAGCTCGAATGCAGCTTTTTCGCAGTTATCCCAATGATGTGATGCGAAGAATGTTTGACAAGCTGTTAAGCATTCTGCAACGCGAAGGTTTAGAAGTCCTGTTTAATGCTGCTACAGCCACCCTCCCCCACGATCTCAAAGAAACGGCGTTTGCTGTCACGACTGATATTGTGTTAGCTGATGGCCAAGTAACCAGCGAAGAGGAAAAACTGCTCAACGATCTCTATAGAGTGTTAGAAATTCCTGAAGACTTGGCTGTCAAGATTATTGATGTAATGCTGATCAAAAATAAAGGATAAGCCGCCTTATCGCGTTTTTTGATGGGATGAGATTTGGCACGATCTCTCTCAATCCCTTAGAGTCAGGGGAATTTAAAAGATATCAAAAACCTCGCGTTGATTAAATGGCAATCTTTGCCCCCGTTTATCTCATGCAGAGAACGGGGGCTTTTTTCAGGCAGAATTAGGGGGGGAATTCTGTCCTAGGGAGTGGGTATGCCTTTTGAGTACGATCGCACCATTCGCTTTGCTGAAACCGATGCAGCAGGCGTCGTTTACTTCGCTCATGTTTTAAGCTTGTGTCACGAAGCCTACGAAGCTTCCTTAATTGCGGCAGGCTTTGAGCTTAAAAGCTTTTTTCAGAATTCCGAGCAAGCCTTCCCCATCGTCCACGCTAGCGTTGATTTTCGCCGCCCGATCTATTGTGGCGATCGCGCTTTCATTTCTGTCGCTCCTCAAAATTCAGAAAACAGTAGCGAATTTAACATTTATTACGAAATTTTCATTAAAAATAAAAGTGTAGCCGTTGCTCAGACCCGCCATGTTTGTATTGACCCCCCCTCGAGGGTGACGGCCACGTGGTCGGCGAGCGCCGGAGCGGTCGCGCCCAGGGCGAGACCGGTCGCGACGGCGGCAAGGGTGAGGGTTCGCATCGTTCGTCATCCTCCATCGACCCGCACCACACGGCGGGCCCGAGGGAGCTACGAGAGGATGCGCCGTCGGGTTTCAGGGCGAAAAAGGAAGTGTCCCGGCTCGTCCGCGCGTCGGACGAGCGGGCCTCCATCCTCAGATGTCCA
>JAAHGE010000455.1 GCA_010672635.1 Desertifilum sp. SIO1I2
AAAGCAACAGCACTTTCCACTCAGCACTCTTTTCCCCACCCTCTTCTCACTCAGCACTCAGCACTCAGCACTTTACACTTAGTAAGGCCATTTCCAGTTAACGATTTCTGGCTTGTCGATGCCAAACTCGTAAGCGTAGTGGCGACAGCTAATTTGTTCATTTTTGAACTTTTCTTTAGCGTGCGCGCCTGCTACTTTGAGCTTAGGAATGCGATCGATTGCATCCATTGCAATGCTGAAGCGATCGACTTGGTTGTTAATCGCTAACTCCAGAGGCGTGTTAATATTACCCTTTTCCTTGTAACCGCGTACGTGCAGATTCTTGTGATTGGTGCGACGGTAGGTGAGGCGGTGAATTAACCAGGGATAGCCGTGGAAGTTAAAGATAATCGGCTTATCGATAGTAAACAGGCTATCAAAATCGCGATCGCTTAAACCGTGGGGATGTTCGGTATCGGGTTGTAACTTAAACAAGTCCACCACATTGATAAAGCGAATCTTCAGTTCTGGAAACTCTTCGCGCAGCATGGCGGTAGCGGCTAAGGCTTCCTGGGTGGGAATATCTCCCGCACAAGCCATCACCACATCGGGTTCTTCACCGCGATCGTTACTTGCCCAATCCCAAATCCCCAGTCCTTTAGTACAATGGGCGATCGCCGCCTCCATATCCATGTACTGCAAGTGCAACTGCTTGTCTGAGACAATCACGTTAATGTAATTCTTACTCCGCAAGCAGTGATCGCCAACCGATAGCAGCGTATTCACATCCGGGGGTAAATAAATCCGCGTCACATCCGGACTCTTATTGACAACGATATCAATAAAACCGGGGTCTTGGTGAGTAAAACCATTATGGTCTTGTCGCCAAACCGTGGACGTGATCAACAAATTCAAAGAAGCAATATCGGCCCGCCACGAGAGATGATTGCAGATATCTAACCATTTAGCGTGTTGATTAAACATCGAATCAATCACATGGACAAACGCCTCATAAGTCGAGAAAAAGCCGTGGCGTCCGGTGAGCAAATACCCTTCTAACCAGCCTTCTAGGGTATGTTCGCTTAACATCTCCATCACCCGACCATCGGGGGAAAGTTCGCCACCATCCGCATCTTCGGGTAAATACTCCGCGATCCAGAACTTCTTACTCACCTCGTAAACTGCATCGAGTTTATTCGAGGTATTTTCATCCGGCCCAAAGACTCGGAAATTCTGGGGATTCATTTTCATAATGTCGCGGAGGAATACCCCCAAAGGTTGCGTATTAGCGACCTCTAGGTGCCCCGGCTTGGGTACTTCGATCCCATATTGACGAAAATCGGGCATCCGCAAGTCTTTCCGCAGCAGACCGCCGTTCGCGTGGGGATTGGCACTCATGCGGCGATCGCCTTTCGGGGCCAGTTCCTTCAATTCATCAATCAGCTTGCCCGTCTCGTCAAACAGTTCTTCGGGCTTATAGCTTTTCATCCACTCTTCTAGCATTCGCAGATGTTCGGGATTGTTACTCATCCCAGACAGGGGAACTTGGTGGGCCCGCCAAAAGCCTTCCACTTTGCGACCGTTGACGTAGCTAGGCCCCGTCCAGCCTTTCGGACTGCGGAACACAATCATCGGCCAGCGGGGGCGAGTAGCTGCGCCTCGGCTGCGGGCTTGTTGTTGAATCTTGCGAATCTCGCTGATACAGCGGTCTAGCGTCGCCGCCATCGCCTGGTGCATACTTTCGGGATCGGAACCTTCCACAAAATAAGGCGTGTAACCGTAGCCCTTAAATAAATCTTCGAGTTCTTCTGGGCTAATGCGCGACAAAATGGTCGGGTTGTTGATCTTATAGCCGTTGAGGTGAAGAATCGGTAAAACGGCCCCATCGCGAATGGGGTTGATAAATTTATTAGAATGCCAAGCGGTGGCTAAAGGCCCGGTTTCGGATTCTCCATCGCCAACAACAACCACAGAAATTAGATCGGGGTTATCAAATACCGTTCCGTAGGCGTGGGAAATGCTATAGCCGAGTTCGCCGCCTTCGTGGATGGAACCGGGGGTTTCTGGGGTGCAATGACTCCCGACACCGCCAGGGAAGGAAAATTGTCTAAAGAATTTCCGCAACCCTTCTTCGTCTTCGCTTTTATCGGGATAAATTTCGCTGTAGGTGCCTTCTAGATAAATAGGGGCAAGCACTCCAGGCGCGCCATGTCCGGGCCCGGTGAGGTAGATGGCGTCAACATCGTATTTTTTGATAACACGATTGAGATGAATGTAGAGGAAAGATAAACCGGGACTCGATCCCCAATGACCTAATAGACGCTTTTTGATGTGTGCGGGTTGAAGAGGTTCTTTGAGAAGGGGATTATCTCGCAAGTAGATCATGCCCACGGCTAGGTAATTGCAGGCTTGCCAGTAGGCATGAATTTTGCGGAGTTCGTCAGGACTTAAAGGAGTCCCTTCAACAGACGATCTAGCTTGACCAAAGGCACTGATACTTTCAATAGCGGTAGTTTTTTCGGGAGTTGCAACCATTTTTCTCTCCTAAAGTTGAGCAATTGATGAAGTTGTCATTAAAGTCAGCACTGTCTAGGTGTGGGGTCTGGTGAGTGCTAGAAGATAACGGCAATCTGAGGTTGGAACACAAACACGCTATTTTGCAGGATTGAAACCCTTCAAGCGTTCTGCAAACTTCCGATGGGCGAGCGGTGATTTTAGTTGAGACTCAGCGAGCAAATTGTGAGTTTTTTTACAACCCTACTCCAGTCAATCGAGCTTGCGTTCTAGGTGCTAGGCTACCAAGATGAAAACTTGGCGTCAAGCGAGAAAAGCTTAAGAAATTTTCGGGGTTAACCCTTTATTTTTCTTCTGCTTTTAGATAGAAAACTCTGAGGCGATCGCCCAAGGATTGACGCCGCTTCAACCCTCTAATGACATAAAGTTATAACAACAATCTAAAGCTTTCTTCTGCTCGGTCAAATGGTCTGCTTCTGGATAAAGCGCGGCTCAAACCTATGTCTGTAAAGGCTTATACGATTTTTGAAGCCGCCGTTTAGATATGAAAACTCAATCTTAATGTCATGTTAACTTTAGAAAAATTGAACGTTTGGCTACAGTAAATCCTAAAGCGATGGGCAAGATTCTTAAATTGTCGTGAAAAATTTTAGACGCGCATTGCGAACCCTTCACAGCTTTAGCAAAATGAAGGCAATCTCTCTTCAAAAAACTACGGCATTGCCCAAGCAATGATTCTCTAGAACGGCAACAATATGAAAATCTTAGTATTGAATGCGGGATCGAGTTCTCAAAAAAGCTGTCTCTATGAATTGAATGGCGAGACTTTACCCGAAGAATCTCCCCCTCCCCTGTGGGAAGCAAAGGTAGACTGGTCGCACCATCAAGGGTTTGCAGAATTTGAAGTGAAGACTCATTGCGGCGCTCAATGGGTGGAAAAGGTGAAGAAGAGCGATCGCGCTCAGGTCATTGCCCAAATGCTCGAGAGCTTGTGGAGTGGCAGCACGCAGGTGATTGAAGGGCCTGAAAGCGTGGATATTGTCGGTCATCGGGTGGTGCATGGGGGACAAGACTATCGCGAAAACACGATTGTGACAGAGGAGGTGAAAAGCGCGATCGCTCAATTAGCCTCCTTTGCACCCGTGCATAACCCCGCTAACCTAGAGGGGATCGAAGCCATTGAAAAGGTGTTAGGGAACGTCACTCAAGTTGCCGTTTTCGATACCGCCTTTCACGCCCACCTGCCGTTAGCCGCAGCCGTTTATCCCGTTCCTTACGAATGGTTTGAACAGGGAATCCGCCGCTATGGGTTTCATGGAATTAGTCACGAATATTGCGCCCAACGCGCCGCCCATTTGCTCCAAAAGGATCTCCAGTCCCTCCGCCTGATTACCTGCCATTTAGGAAACGGGTGTTCCCTGGCTGCGATCGCCAACGGGCGCAGCATCGCCACCACAATGGGATTTACCCCCCTTGAAGGGTTAATGATGGGGAGTCGTTGTGGTTCTATCGATCCGAGTATTCTGATTCATTTGATGCGACATCACCACTACACTCCCGATCGATTAGACGAAGTGTTAAACAAAGAATCGGGCTTGCAAGGGGTTTCTGGAGTTTCAGCAGATATGCGGGGAATTCGAGAAGCGATCGCCCAAGGAAATCAGCGGGCGCAACTGGCGATGGATATCTATATCTACCGCTTGCAATCGGCGATCGCTTCCTTAATTCCCAGTTTAGGCGGGTTAGATGCGTTAGTCTTTACCGCCGGAGTGGGGGAAAATTCCCCGGAAGTTCGCGATCGCGCCTGTGCGGGGTTAGGCTTCCTCGGCGTTCAACTCGACGCCCAGAAAAATCAAAACTCCCCTAAAAATTGCGAAATTAGTACCCCCGACTCAGCCGTGCGGGTTCTGGTTATCCACACCGAAGAAGATTGGGCGATCGCCAAAGCGTGCTGGCAACTCTGTTAGGGAGCCGCCCAGAAGCGGGCAAATTCAACAACATAGGCTTCCTGTTCTGGAGTTTCTACACTTCCG
>JAAHGE010000456.1 GCA_010672635.1 Desertifilum sp. SIO1I2
TCAATCAGAAATATCGGATTGGTAATAAATTGAGAGGTATGGAGGCTCACTAAAGCTCCGTAAAATCCAGCAATAATGAGCCAAATTCTAATAATCCCTTTAAGCGATTTAACGAAAACTTCTGAATGAGGGATTTTGGGTTTTGAAAGTAAAGATTGCAGTTTTTGTAAGAAAATTTTCTCAAAAATCCAACCTGCAATCAACCCTCCCAGAATTGAAACAATCGGAATAATCCATGCTAGCATTTTGGCGTTTTTCTCCAGTAAAAAGAGGGTGGGAGGATGGGGAGATGGAAATAGATTACCTGGAGTATTCTGTCCTTTCTTTCCCCTACTCCCAATCCCCTACTCAGCACTCAGCACTCTATTCCCCCTAGGAAGTAATCTTAGCCGCAGTCACCCCTTGGGCTTCTAGAAAGGCTGCTACTTTGAGGAGAGAGGCTTCTTGGTAGGGGGCTGCAATGAGTTGAACGCCGACGGGTAAGCCTTGGGAGGGTTGTAGGGGAACGGAAATAACGGGTAAACCAATGAAGGATAAGGGCTGGGTGTAAAGGCCTAAGTTAGGACGCAGAAGAACTTCTTCGCCGTTAATGACCATTGTTTGTTGACCGATGCGGGTAGCGGGGGTGGGGGTAGTGGGGGCGATGATGATATCGACGGTTTGGAAGAGTTCGCGGACGCGATCGCGATACCATTGGCGAAACCGTTGGGCTTGAATGTACCAACTTGCGGGGATAAATAAGCCTGCCAAAAAGCGATCGCGCGTAGCCGGATCGAAGTCTTGGGGACGCCGCTTTAAGTTAGCAAAGTGCAGGTTTGCTCCTTCTGTGGCTGTCATAATATAGGCCGCCGCCCTCGCCCTCGCCGCTTCTGGAATCGTTACGGTTTGAGTCGTCGATAAGGCTTTGGCGACTTGTTCTACGGCGGCGTGAACTTCTGGTTCTCCCCCCGTTGCAAAATGATCGCCCGCTATTGCAATTCGCAACCCGTCTATCCCTTGGTTGAGTTGGGAGAGGGTGGGTTCTGGAACGCCTGTATAGCAGATCGGGTCGCGAGGATCGGGGCCTTGCATAATATCAAAGGCGATCGCCATATCTCTGAGCGATCGCCCAAGCGGCCCCACATGATCCAAGCTGCCACTAAATAGCGTCATTCCCGCCCGCGATAGCCGCCCGTAGGTAGGTTTTAAGCCATAAATGCCGCATAAGGCCGCCGGAACCCGAATAGACCCATTGGTATCCGATCCTAAGCTTAAGGGGACTAAACCCCCCGCTACCGCCGCCCCCGATCCGCCAGAAGAACCGCCTGCTATTCGGTTAAGATCGTGGGGGTTATGTACTGGGCCATAGTGGGAATTTTCGGTGACAAACCCATAGGCGTATTCGTCCATATTCAACGCGCCGACGAGGATCGCCCCGGCTTGTTTGAGGCGAGTAATGAGGGTAGCATCCTGTTTAGCAGGAGGCTTTTCGGCGTCGATAATAGAACCGGCGATCGTGGTAATACCTTGGATATCAAATAGGTTTTTGACCGCAAAGGGAACGCCTGCTAAAGGACCCGGTTCCTGTCCTTGGGCAATTTGGCGATCGATCTCTTCGGCTTGTTGTAGGGCCGATCCGTCGGTTAAGGCGGTGAAGCAATTGAGTTTTTTGTCGCGTTGGTCGATCCGATCGAGGGTTTGGGTAATAATTTGACTGGCGGATACTTTTTGCTGACGAACCGCCGTGGCGATCGCGATCGCGTCATCCTGCACAAATTCCAATGTCATCGCGTGTTAACCTTTAGGGTTGGAAGGTGGGGGCCGCTTGGACGGTTTCGGGTAAGGGAAAGTCGTTAACGAATTTGGCGATCGCTTCAATTTTCTCCAAATTATCCACCACTCCGGCTTGCTGTTCGGGCGAGAGGGACAAATCGAGAACGCGGGCCATTTGGTCAACGTAGGCGGTTAATGGATCGTTGCGATCGCTCATGTAAGTGAGTAAACGATAGAAGATTGATTTTAATCTATCAGTAATCCAGTAGGGTACGTCAGTTTGACACACCCTACAATTGGGGAACGCGTTACTGTCGAGGTCAGTATGGAATTTCTCTCGAATACTGTCGTGCTATCTCGCCTTCAGTTTGCCTTAACTGCTATCTTTCATATGCTTTGGCCTGTACTCACCACGGGGATGGGGATATATCTAGTCATCGTGGAAGGCTTATGGCTGAAAACGCGCAATCCTAATTACTACTACCATGCCCGCTTTTGGTCAAAGCTGTACGTTCTCAATTTTGGCATTGGGGTAGCTACTGGCGTCCCGATGGAGTTTCAGTTTGGCACGAACTGGGCCCCCTTTTCGGAAGCAGTGGGTGACTTTTTTGGCAGCATTCTGGGGTTTGAAGCTTCGATGGCGTTTATGCTAGAAGCGGGTTTTCTGGGAATTATGCTGTTTGGCTGGGAACGCGTTAACCCCGTGATTCACTATTTGGCAACTATTATGGTGGCTTTTGGGGCGAACTTATCCACCTTTTGGATTTTAATTGCCAATTCCTGGATGCAAACGCCTGCGGGTGGTGAGATGGTGGAGGGTAAGTTTGTGGTTAGCGATTATTTTCAGGCGATCCTCAACCCCTTTATGGCCAATAGCGTGATGCATATGTTTTTTGCGACGCTGGAAACTTCGCTATTTGTGATTGGGGGAATTAGCGCTTGGTATATTCTCAATCAGCGTCATCCCGAATTCTTCGCCAAGTCCTTTAAGATTGTATTGGCGATCGCGATCGCGGTTGCTCCTCTACAAATCTATATCGGTCACTTAAGCGGCGAACAGGTCTACCACTACCAACCCTCCAAACTCGCCGCCATCGAAGCCAAATGGGAAACCCTTCCCGCCGGAAAACCCGCCGACTGGAGTTTATTAGCGCTTCCCAATAACCAAACCGAACAAAATGATTGGGAAATTACCATCCCCAATGCTTTAGGTCTAATTCTGGAACTTAAACCCATCCTCTCAGAACCCGTGCTTGGCTTAAAAGAATGGGCCCCTGAAGATCGACCGCGAATGGTTGGGTTGGTATACTATGCGTTTCGCCTCATGGTCGGGATCGGCTTTTTCTTTGCGGCGTTGATGTTATTCACCGTCCTGCAATGGTGGCGCGGTAAACTGTCTCCAGAGCAAATTGCTCAACAGCGCTGGTTAATGCGAGCCTGGATCTTAGCAGCCCCTTTGGGTTATCTTGCAGTAGAATCCGGTTGGATTGTCCGTTGCGTGGGCCGGCAACCTTGGACAGTTTACGGCAAAATTCGCACGGTTGATGCGGCGTCCCATCTTCCCCCAGGTGAAGTTTTAACGTCCTTAAGCCTATTTGCGATCGTTTATACGCTTCTATTCTTTACGACCTTATATTTTGGTAGCCGCATCATCCGTCATGGCCCCAATTTTGATTTACCCATTCCTGGGGAAGATCAACCCGCTGTTGACACGACTCCCGGCGAACCTCTCCCGGATCAACGTCCGGTAGAAGCACAGCAATGATGAGATGGGGAGATGGGGGGATGGGGAGATGGGGGGATGGGGGGATGGGGAGTAATACTATACAATTACTACTCCAAACAGTAGGGTGCGTCAGACGCACCCTACAATTACAACTACTCCAAACAGTGAGATGATGGCATAATTTGGGTTTGAGAGTTACCTGTGACTTCCTTGCCGAAATATTCTTTGGTCGTTCCGATTTATAACGAAGAAGAGAACATCCCAGAGATGTATCGCCGCTTGAGTGCGGTAATGGATCGTTTGGATCGGCGCAGTGAGTTGATTTTGGTTAATGATGGCAGTCGCGATCGCTCTTTGCAACTGATCCGCGATCTCTATCGTCAGGATAATCGGGTTTGTTATCTTAGTTTTGCTCGTAACTTTGGACACCAAGTCGCAGTCAGTGCCGGGTTACAATACGCGCGGGGTGAAGCGGTAATGGTGTTAGATGCCGATCTGCAAGACCCACCGGAGTTAATTCCGTATTTGATTGACTTGTGGCAGCAAGGCTTTGAGGTCGTCTATGCTCAGCGTCGCCGCCGCAAAGAGGAAAATTGGTTTAAGCGGTTGTGTGCTTATACGTTTTATCGCTTTTTGAATTATCTTACCGATACGAAAATTCCCCCAGATACGGGTGATTTCTGTTTAATGGATCGGCAGGTGGTCGATGTTCTTAATTCTATGCCAGAACGCGATCGCTATTTGCGGGGTTTGCGGGCCTGGGTGGGGTTTCGTCAAACGGCTTTCTTATTCGATCGCGATCCGCGTTTTGCAGGAGAAGTCAAGTATACCTTCAGAAAGTCCTTGGCTTTAGCCATCAATGCGCTAGTCTCGTTTTCTAAAGTTCCCCTACGCATCGCCACCTATCTGGGGTTAGTGGCGGCTGCGATCGCGCTATTCATGGCTATCCTTGTCTTTTACTGGCGCGTCTTTTATCCGGGTTCCCCGTTAACCGGATATGCAGCTATTTTGATTGCTATTTTCTTCCTAGGGGCCGTGCAA
>JAAHGE010000457.1 GCA_010672635.1 Desertifilum sp. SIO1I2
CATGAGAGGATGTGGGTTGGCTGAACGCAATCGAACCGACAACGATCGCTAGCCCAAACCAAAGCTTAAATCTCATCATTGTTTTGGGTTTAAAACCCCGTCCTTCTCTCTAATTTTGTATTTTATGATTACCAAAGGGCAAATTATCCAAGGATTGCAAGCTGTTGCTGAAGCGATCGCCGAAAATAAAGATTATCTAACAGAACTCGATGCCGCTATTGGCGACGCCGATCATGGCATTAACCTCGATCGCGGTTTTCAAGCCGTTCTCAACCAACTGCCCAACGTTAGCGATCGCGATCTTGGTAGCATCTTTAAACACGTCAGCATGACCCTAATTTCCTCCGTTGGGGGCGCTAGCGGGCCGTTGTATGGAACGATGTTTTTACGCGCCAGTAGTGTCGCTGCGGGTAAAGAAGAACTCAACGCCGAAGCAATGGGCGCTGTTTTAGTGGCTTTTGTCGAAGCCATTGTTCTGCGCGGCAAGGCACAATTGGGAGATAAAACCCTCCTGGATGTTCTAATTCCCACTCAACAAGCCTATCAAAGCGCGATCGCTCAAGGGTCAGATTTCCCCACCGCTTGGCAAACGGCCCTAGAAGCTGCCAAAACGGGACGAGACAGTACAATTCCCCTGGTTGCGAAAAAGGGAAGGGCAAGTTATTTAGGCGATCGCGCCTGCGGGCATCTCGATCCGGGTGCAGCCTCCGCCTATCTGATTCTCAAAACCCTATTCGACCCCAACCTGTAATCAAGCGTTACATTCAAAGAAGAACGCATTCAACATTCTTTATGACGGTAGCTATAGAACGCGAGACAGCCACGCTTCCCGCCGGGGGGAACGATCCAACGCGGTTTAACTGCAAAGAAGTTTGGTATCCCGTGCATTATATCGAAGACTTGGATAAGACCAAGCCGACCCCTTTTACCCTCTTAGGCGAGGATTTAGTCCTGTGGTGGGACAAACAAGCCGAATGCTGGCGGGCATTTGCCGATCGCTGTCCTCATCGTCTCGCGCCGCTTTCCCAGGGTCGCGTCAATGAGGCAGGTTGTTTAGAATGTCCCTATCACGGTTGGGAATTTGGCGGTACGGGGGAATGCAAATCCATTCCTCAACAACGAGAAACCCGAAGAGGAGAACTCTCACCGCGATCGAAAGTGCGATCGCTTCCCACAACCGTCAGACAAGGGTTACTCTTTGTCTATCCAGGTCAACCAGAGAACGCCGAAAAAGTTTGCGTTCCTATCGTTGATGTTCTAGAGGACACCTCCTCAGAGTGGGTTTGCCTCAACACCTTTCGCGATCTTCCCTACGACGCCCTCACCCTATTAGAAAATGTTCTAGACTCCAGCCACGTCCCGTTTACCCATCATAAATCGGTGGGCAATCGCAGCAATGCTGGCCCGGTGGATCTCGAAGTCGTAGAAGCCGATAAACAGGGCTTTAGGGGAATTTGGGAGGAAGGTCCCCGCCGAGGCACCTTGGGGCGGCAGGAAAGCACCTTTATTGCCCCAAATTTAATGTGGCATGACCTCACCTCCAAGCAGTTTGGCAGAACCTTGACGGTGGTTTATGCCACCCCGATCCGTAAAGGCGAATGCCGCTTATTTGCCCGGTTTCCCTTTAAGTTTCCCTCGCCGATCCCCCGGCTGATTATTGGTTTAACGCCGCGCTGGTATTCTCATTTAGGACAAAATGCGGTGTTGGAAGATGACCAAATTTTCCTCCATTACCAAGAACGCTATTTAGAAGCGGTTGGAGGGGGGGGAAATTATGCCAAAGCCTGCTATCTCCCCACGAAAGCCGATAACTTTGTCCTTGCCTTTCGCCAGTGGGTGAATGAATACCAAGCCGATCCGTTTCCGGGGGAACGTTTACCGCCTGCTTTATCTCAAGCCCAACTTTTAGACCGCTATACCTCTCATACAACGCATTGTGCCAGTTGTCGCCAGGCTTTAGCCAATATTCAACGGCTGCAATGGTTAAGTGTTGGAGTCGGCGCGATCGCGTGGCTTTTAGTTCCCCTCTTGGGGTTTGGGTTCAGTCATCTCTGGGGAAGTATCGCCAGTGGCGGTATCTTTATCCTGGCTACAGGTACGGCTTTCGGCCTCAACCGACTTCAACAGAGGTTTTACCAAGGCCGAGAAATTCCCCCGCGCAACCTGCCGGAAAAGTCGCAGGTGCAGTCCGGTTGATTTTACTCCTAGCCCGAATCGTATAGCAACCTCATGCTTTGAGTCGTTCAGTCTGTCCTAACCTTACTGAGTACAGCTATAACATTCGGGCTAACCTTAACTTAGGGTTTGGTCTGGGTCGCTCAGTTCGCTATCTTGAGGTTATCTAGTGCAAATGCCAGGATAGAGCGATGTCTTTTCACGAACAAAATCTAGAAGCTTTTATTGAACTGTTGAGCGACAAGCGATCGCGCCGCCTGTTTACCGAGAATAACCTCGCGGAACTCGCCAAAATCGTGTCTGCATTACCCGACGATATTGAGAAACTCTCGATCGCGATCGCCACTTGGTACGAAACTCGTCCGACCATTGTAGATGCTCAACTCGATCTGCTCAACGAACTCCTCTCGCCATCGGTTGCAGCGCCGCAAAAAACGAATCCGCTGGCAATAGAGCGCGTTTCCGGCACTGCTCAACCAGCGGTTCAACCTGTTAAACAACCCATCAATAAACAAGCCTTACAGCAAGCGATCGCTCGCCCTGAGTCTGGCAACAATTAGAGATGATCCGGCTGACTTAGCATTCGGTGTTTTTGTCGCAGCCAGTCTTGACCTAACTGAATGGTAATATCGGAGCGCAAACTGCCCGTACTTTCAACGCGCACTTCGCCAAAGCCGAGCGATCGCTGTAAGTCCTTGGCCACTGTCACATCGCCATCTTGGGCGACAATGCGCGTCACCTTCAGCGGTTCGTTCCACGGTTGACTCACATAAACATTGCCATAGCCTTGGTCGTATAGCGTATTCACCAAATCGTCAACCGCACCCCATTCGCCCGTACTATCTTGAATGGCCACATTCACGTAGGCGGGATCGAGCGACTTAACAACCTGTGCAGTCGCAGCAGTTGCCACGCCAAAATGCTGACTCATCATCGTATCGATGCGTTCGTAGTCGGGCAACCAGTAACTTGCCTGAAATTCCTCTGGCGAACTAAACCGACCGGGAACCATGAGCATTTGGACTTTAGAGCGGTCTGTACGGGTTGCGAACCCAGCCAGAGCAAACAACTCTTCAACGCTGAGGTTGGTATCGAGATTCGATTGAATAATGGACATTAATTTTGGCAAACGCGCCAGCGTTCCTGGGTTAAGTGCTTGTTCGAGCAAGGCTCGAATAAACAACTGCTGGCGTTGAATCCGTCCAATATCCCCTAAATCATCGTAACGGAATCGGACAAATTGCATGGCGCGCTCGCCATCGAGGTGCTGCTGTCCGGCCTTAAGATTGATGTATAGATGTTGACTATCATCTCGGTACTCCATATCCTGCGGGACATAGAGCGAGACGCCACCAAGCGCATCAATCAACTTTTCAATTCCCTGGACATTAAGGCGAATGTAGCGATCGATGCCAACGCCGCCCAGCAGTTCGCTAACAGCCTTCGCCGATAGCGCCGGGCCGCCATAGAAGTTTGCCTCATTAATTTTCTGCAAGCCGTGGTCTTCAATCCAACTGCGCGTATCGCGGGGAATCGACAGGGCGGACAGTTTGCGCGTTGTCGGATCGAAGCGCACCAGCAGCATGGTATCGGTCAAGCCTTCAAAAGAATCGACCAAAGCGTGGTAGCCCAAGTGCTGAAGGCGGTCTGGTGGATTATCGAGATCGGAGGTGAGAACTTTGGTTCCAAGAATTAAAATATTGACGGGGCGAGTCAACTCAGGCATTTGTAGCGTCCCGCCTGTGGAAATGCGATCGCCTTTGCCAAAAACAGCAGCTTCCTCCGCTGTCAGGCGAGTTTGCATCAGCGGCGTACTGGCTAAAGAAATCGCCAGCAAAGCACCGGCTGTGGCAGACAATAAGGCAATTCCCGATAAACCCAGACCGATACCAATCCACCGCACATTACTGGGTTTAATTTGCTGGGGAGAATTTTGTTTCAGATGTTTCTGAGCCGCCACTTGCTTCCTCACACACTAAATAAGGACTTTAAGGTAAAGTCGCTGAATTCGCAAATGCATCCTTACGACGATTAGTATAGGGAACTTTGCTTATCCCTGCTGCTCTTGGGAAAAATTGTCCTGAAAAGACAGGATTTTCAGCAGTTGAGCCATATTACTCTCTTTCTGAGGGTTTAAACGAGA
This sequence comes from Desertifilum sp. SIO1I2, assembly GCA_010672635.1. GTDB lineage: Bacteria > Cyanobacteriota > Cyanobacteriia > Cyanobacteriales > Desertifilaceae > Desertifilum. Next base: position 4,319 of record JAAHGE010000457.1, read on the forward strand.
TCGGCACAGTTACCTCCCCAATTTCTGGTATACATCGCAGACCCTCCTAGCTTCCTCCCACTGAAGTAGCAATTTTGTCATTGTTAGCCTAGGGGGTCAATAGGATAGGCACCCATTACAGAAAGCGATCGCTCAGATGGCTAATGGTTCGCCTGTGGCAGCGTAAGTCCACTCGCTTACCGGGAGTTAGCCATA
>JAAHGE010000458.1 GCA_010672635.1 Desertifilum sp. SIO1I2
AATTACCAACCTCAACCCTATCCCGGACGCCTGCTCTTTTTTAAAGCTATCGATCGCAATGAGATTAACCCTCCCTATCCTGAAAAGCCTTGGATCGAGGTTTCTCAAGGCGGGTTAGAACTGCATGAAATCCCAGGCAATCATATCACGATGAATTATTCCCCTCACGTCCAAATCTTAGCCGAGAAAGTTCGTCCTTATCTCGCTTAATTCACAATCTCCCTTTCTCCTCTTTCTAGATCGAAGAACGGAGGGGAAAGGAAGGGCGATCGCTTCTTTTTCTTATCGCTAGACGAGTTATGAACTTCTATTCTCAAAAAACGAACAGAGCAGAATCACAATCTGCTGCAACTCTGCTGGAAATGATGTATGGCTTTCAAATTTCTCAAGCCATCTATGTCGCGACTCAACTCGGAATTGCCGACCAACTGCAAAATGGATCTCAATCTAGCGATGAACTAGCTCAAAAGCTAGGCATCCCTCGCCAACGCCTTGAACCGCTACTGCGTCTTCTGGTCAGTGTTGGGATCTTCTCAGAAACTCAAGACAACACCTTTCAACTCAATGCCTTAAGCCAACATCTCCTAGCGGGAACCACTCACTCTTTACGCGGAACCGTTCTCTCAATGGGCGCGATTCTCTATCCTCTTTGGGGTCATTTATTAGAAGGAATTCAAATCGAAGAAATCGCCTTTACAAAAACCTTCAACTCCAGCTTATATACTTATTTGCAGCACAATCCAGAAACGGCAACTCACTTCAATGAATGGATGCAAGAAACCACTAGAGAATGGTTATTTCCCATTCTAGAAACCTACGACTTTTCAGGTGTCAATACCTTAGTCGATGTTGGGGGCGGAACAGGAAGTTTAATCGCAATTATCCTCAACGCCAACCCCCACATGCAGGCCATTTTATTTGACCGAGAAGACGTAGTACAAGGTGCCCCCCCAGTCTTAACAGAAGCCGGAGTTGCCCAAAGATGCCAAATCATTGGAGGCGACTTTTTCCAGAGCATTCCCTCCGGTGGCGACCTTTATTTACTCTCCCGCGTTCTCCTCAATTGGGAAGACCCTCAAGCCATAGAAATTCTCAAAAACTGCCGCCAAGCCATGACCCTCAAAGATAGATTAGTCATTGTTGACTTTATGCTATCTTCCGGACACACTTCTCCCTTTTTAGGAATGGGTAGCCTTAGCCTCCTCCTACTCGGCGGTCATTGTATGCGAAAAGAAGATGAATTTGAAAGTCTACTTTCCTCAGCAGGCTTTCAAGTCACGCATCGAATAAAAACATCAGGCCCAGTCAGCATTATGGAAGCCCAACCTGTCAGTTATAGCTAAGTGCGATCGCGTACAGCCAAGCAGCAGATCAAAAACCAGTCAGGTTAATCTTCGAGTTATCCTCAGCGCTATGGAGATTGATAATAAGGCTTGGAAACTTTGCTTTCTGTGTCAGGAGGAGACGTAACTGTACTGATAGGTGTTAGCACTGTTTCAGATGCGATCGCAGTTCATCTTATGATTGACACTTTCCTATGAGCGCTCCCATACATCAGCAAACCCAGGGACTGCCACTTCGATTCGTTTTGGTAGTTCCGTTCATCATCCAAATTTCATTAGCCGTCGGTCTCACAGGATGGCTATCGATCCGGAACGGACAGCAAGCAGTTAATGATGTGGCTAGCCAGCTTCGAGATGAAGTCACCAGTCGGATTGATAGCGAGGTTCGCTATAGCTTAGAAACCGCCATGACCATTAATCAACTGACTGTAGAGTCTATGCGCCGCGAGGCTTTGACCTTACAGGATGTGCAAGAGGTTGAAGGCGTCTATTGGGATCATTTAATTGCCTTTGACTTCATCAGCGGTTTAGGGTTAGGGCTGCCTTCAGGCGATATGATTGGAGTCTTTCGTCGCGTCAAAGAGGGTCAAGAAAGCTACTTCATCGAGTATGCCAATGACTCAACGGACGGATATTGGTTCAGCCAGCAAGTCAATTTGCAAAAACAAGTCCTGAATAGCACCAATACAGGTAATCGAATTGGGGCGCGAGAACGTCCTTGGTATCGAGCCGCCGTAGCCGCCGGTCAACCCGTTTGGACAGAAATTTATCCCTCAATTAGTCGTTCGGCCGATAAGAGTCTGGCGATTAATGCGTCTCGTCCGATTTATGACGCTAATAATAATTTTGTTGGGGTTGCCAGTGTCATTTTTAATTTGGCGCACATTAGCCAATTTCTCAATCAATTGGAATTGAGTCCATCTGGGGAAACCTTTATCCTAGAACGCACTGGGGAGTTGGTGGGGAGTTCCGATGGCACCGATCCGTTTACCCTGGAAGCCGAAAAAGTGGGACGCTTGATGGCGGTTGATAGCCCCAATCCTTTAATTCAGGCTTCTGCAAATGAGTTGCAGCAGTATTTTGGTGATTTGCAGCAGATTCAACAACCGCAGCAGCTTGAATTTTGGATTGAAGGTCAGCGCCAATTTGTTCAGGTGACGCCGCTATCTTTGGCAGAGGGGATTAATTGGTTGATTGTGGTGGCGGTTCCGGAAGCGGACTTTATGGCACAAATTAATGCCAATACGCGCAATACAATCATTTTGTGTCTTTTGGCGTTGGCGATCGCCAGTATCGTCAGCTTAATTACGTCGCGCTGGATTAGCCACCCCATTGCGCGCCTCAGTCAGGCAAGCGGTGCGATCGCCCAAGGTCAACTCAATCAAACGGTTGAAACTCAAGGGATTCAAGAGTTAGAAGTCTTAGCCCAATCGTTTAACCAAATGGCCAAGCAACTGCAAGATTCGTTTAGCGAACTCGAAGCGCGAGTCGAACGGCGAACGGCCGAACTAAAAGAAGCTAAAGACGCTGCCGATATGGCTAATCAAGCTAAAAGCGAGTTTCTCGCTAATATGAGCCACGAATTGAGAACGCCCCTGAATGGAATTTTGGGTTATGCTCAAATTCTGTTGCGCGAACCCGATTTTAACGCCAAACAAAAAGATGGTCTCAGTATTATTCAACAATGCGGCGCTCATCTGCTAACGCTGATTAACGATATTCTGGATTTGGCAAAAATTGAAGCCCGCAAGCTGGAGTTATTTCCCCACGACTTCAACTTTCAGGCATTTCTCAATGGCATTGTCAATATTTGTTGGATTAAAGCCGAACAAAAAGAGATTGACTTTGATTATCAAGTGCTTAATAAACTCCCGGCGGCGATTCAGGCGGATGAAAAGCGCCTGCGCCAAGTGTTAATCAATTTACTCAGCAATGCCATTAAGTTTACCGATACGGGCGGGCGCGTCACCTTTAAGGTGGGCGCAGTTGTGGATAGTAGCAAGACGACGGCTATAGAGTCGCCCCCATCGTGGGTTCGCTTGCGCTTTCAAGTCGAAGATACTGGGGTGGGAATGTCGCCCGATCAGATTGAGAAAATCTTTACCCCTTTTGAACAAGTGGGCGAGAAACAGCGCATGGTGGAGGGGACGGGTTTAGGACTCGCCATTAGCCAGCAAATTGTGGAAATGATGGGTTCTGCAATTCAAGTGGAAAGCGTTTTAGGAGAAGGAAGTCAGTTTTGGATAGAAGTTAATGTGCCAGAATCAACCGATTGGGTAGAATCTCAGACGAAAGCAACGCAAAGTATTACTGGATATGAGGGTAAAACGCAACGATTGCTAGTGGTAGACGATCGGTGGGAGAATCGTTCAGTATTGGTGAATCTGCTAGACCCGTTGGGGTTTGAGGTGGTTGAAGCCAGTCAGGGACAAGAGGGAATTGAAAGGGCGATCGCATCTCGTCCGGATCTGGTGATTACTGACTTAGCAATGCCTGTGATGAATGGATTTGAAATGGTTCGCCAATTGCGATCGCTTCCCCAATTCCAAGACCTACCGATTATTGCTTCTTCGGCTAGCGTGTTTAATTGCGATCGCCAACAAAGTAAAGAAGCAGGTTGCACGGATTTCTTACCCAAACCGATCCAATCAGAAGAATTATTGGCTCAACTCAGGCAGTATTTAAACCTGCACTGGACTTACCAACCGGGTAGCGAACCAGCAAGCGTACCTCAAGCTGTCCCAACCCCCCCTCAAAATGTTTGGCTCGTCCCTCAATCTAAAGAATTATTAGCCCTTTATACCGCTATCCGCATTGGAGATATCCGGGCTGTAGAACAAGAAGCTCGACGGATTCAACAATTGCACCCCGACTACGACCACTTTTCCACCAAAGTATTACAACTGGCTCAAGAAATGAACGAGCAGGCTATTCTCAAACTGGTTAAACCTTATGTGGAGGCTGAGAAACTATGACTCAGCAAAGTTTAATTCTAATTGTTGAAGACAATCCCACAAATGCTCGCGTCTTATTTGATGTCCTAGAAGCTGCCGAGTTTCGGGTTTTGTTAGCCCAATCGGGAGAGAGTGCGTTAGAAAAACTGCAAGCAATTACTCCCCATTTGATTTTGTTAGATGTAATGATGC
>JAAHGE010000459.1 GCA_010672635.1 Desertifilum sp. SIO1I2
TCTATTCTGGCTTCTATTCTAAATAAGATTTTTGACTTAGCTCCCCCTGTGTTGATTGGGGCCGCTGTTGATGTTGTAGTTCAGCAAGAAAACTCCTGGCTGGCGCAATTTGGCATGGAAGATACTTACACCCAACTGGCAATTCTTTCGGGTCTTTCGGCAATTATTTGGATTTTTGAATCGGGTTTTGAGTATAGCTATGCCAGGTTGTGGCGCAATTTAGCGCAATCCATTCAACATCGCCTCCGTTTAGATGCCTATCAGCACCTCCAAGAACTAGAACTCGGTTATTTTGAGGAACGCAGTACGGGGGGGTTAATGTCAATTCTCAGCGATGATATTAACCAGCTAGAGCGATTTCTCGATATTGGTGCCAATGAAATTCTGCAAGTTTTAACCACCGCGATTGTCATTGGTGGGGCATTTTTTATCTTAGCGCCGAATGTGGCTTGGAGCGCGATCGCCCCCATGCCCTTCATTATCTGGGGATCGATCGTCTTTCAGCGGTTTTTGGCCCCCCGCTACGCCACCATTCGGGAAAAAGTGGGTTTGCTTAATGGACGCCTTTCCAATAACTTAAGTGGGATTACCACAATCAAAAGCTTTACCGCCGAGGAGTACGAACTGCGGCGCGTGGCGGAGGATAGTCAGGCCTATCGCCAGAGTAACCGAAAAGCGATCGCCTATTCTGCGGCCTTCGTTCCCCTGATCCGGATGATTATCCTAGTGGGTTTTATCAGCATCCTCCTATTTGGCGGGATAGAAACCGTTGAAGGTAGATTAAGCGTCGGTACCTATAGCGTTTTAGTGTTCCTCACTCAGCGCTTGCTGTGGCCTTTAACCCGCTTGGGAGATACTTTAGACCAATATCAACGCGCAATGGCTTCGACGAACCGCGTGATGCATTTATTGGATACGCCGATTAATATCCCAACGGGAGAAAAAAGACTTCCGGTGAGTCAAGTGCGCGGCGAACTGGAATTTCAGAATGTGACATTTGCCTATCAGGGAAGAAAAAACATCGTAGAGAATCTCTCGTTGCGGATTCCCCAAGGAAAAACCATTGGAATTGTCGGTTCTACGGGTTCGGGGAAAAGCACCTTAGTCAAGCTGATCTTACGCTTCTACGAAGTGCAATCGGGTCAAGTTACCCTAGATGGGATTGATATTAATCAATTGCACTTGCAAGATTTGCGGCGCTGCATAGGTTTAGTCAGCCAAGATGTGTTTTTATTTCATGGGACTGTGGCAGAAAATATTGCCTACGGAACCTTTGAAGCAACAGACGCTGAAATTATTCATGCCGCTAAAATTGCTGAAGCACATGAGTTTATTCAGCAACTCCCCCAAGGGTATGAAACGATTGTGGGAGAACGGGGACAGAAGTTATCGGGAGGACAGCGACAGCGGTTGGCGATCGCTAGAGCGATTTTAAAAGATCCGCCGATTTTAATCTTAGATGAAGCCACCTCTGCTGTAGACAATGAAACCGAAGCAGCTATTGCGCGATCGCTCGAACGGATTACCCAAAATCGCACCACGATTGCGATCGCTCATCGCCTGTCTACCATTCGCAATGCAGACTGTATCTATGTTATGGAATACGGCAAACTCATCGAATCCGGACGCCATGAAGAGTTAATAGAAAAACAAGGCATTTATAACAGTCTTTGGCAAATGCAAATTGGGATTCGTGCGTAACTCTCGGCGTTATCTTCTCTCGAAAGAAAGACGAGTGAAAGCGTTTTTTCGTCTGAAATTCCCACTTGGGAGAGAATGCAAAAATTTAGGATGTCAGTACAGTGAAATCAGATAGAAGAACTGTAATAAGGAAATTTTTGATTATGAATCCTGATAGACACCGAGATTTAGACGATCGCGATAGAAAAGTAACTCATCCTGACGCCAATCCCGATCCCATTTCAGGCGAACCCGGTTCCCATCCTGTGGGTACGGGTGTAGGCGCTGCTGGCTTAGGTGCTGTTGGTGCTGCATTAGGTGGCGTCATTGCCGGCCCAGTTGGTGCAGTTGTCGGGGCCGCAGGTGGCGCTGTTGCTGGCGGTTTGATGGGTAAAGGAATTGCAGAATCTGTCGATCCGACTGTTGAAGATGCCTACTGGCGCGAAAATTACGTGACTCGGCGTTATTACAACTCTGCCTACGACTATAACGACTATCAACCCGCCTATCGCATGGGGTTTGAAGGCTACGCCAAGTATGCCAATACGGGTCGCAGCTATGATGAGTTTGAACCCGAATTGCAGCGCGATTACGAAACTCGATATCCCGATGCCCGTTTGCGTTGGCCAGAAGCGCGTTATGCCAGTCGCGATGCTTGGGATCGCGTCCATCATAATACACGTCGCGAAACCCGCGCTGATGACTTTCGTTAAGCTCTGATAAATGGGTCACTTTTTGGATAGGTTGAGTGATTTTTAACTTGACCTATCCGTTTAATTTTTTAACCGCTTTACCGATATACATTACTGAAGTGTTGCTGTTAATTTTAATGGGGACGATTCGAGTTTCTCGGTACTCTCGATAAATATCTAGCTTCTCTTTCAAGAAGGCGACGGGGTTAGAGACTTTCCAAGAACCAAACATATCGAAGCCTTGGATTTCCACTTGATTAAATCCCCGACTTTCCAACATTTGAGTGAGTTCTTCGGGAGTGATAAACTTTTCCCAGTCGTGGACGCCGGGTTGAATTTCTCGCAAGATGTTTTCTAACATCCAAATCATTACGACTTTAGATTTGAAATTGCGATTAATGGTATCAAAGAAGAAGATTCCGTTGGGTTTTAGAATGCGATGAATCTCGGCTAGAACTTGAGAAACATCGGCAACATGTTCTAAAACATCGACACAGATAACCGCATCAAATGTATTATCCTTATAGGGCATTTTTTCAGCAACCCCTTGACGATAATCAATCTCTAGTTGATTGAGATTGGCGTGATTGCGAGCGGCTTGAATGCATTTTTCAGATAAATCGATTCCCGATACTTTTACCCCTCGTTTTGCCATATATTCGCAAGAAAAACCCCCACCACAACCTACATCTAGGGCGGTTAAACCTTGCCAATTTTCAATATAACGATCGAAAAATTCAAAGCGGGGACGATTGAGGTGATAAAGCGCATAGATTTTTTCATTCGCATCCCACCAGCGCTCGGCTTGAACGTTATAAAATTCTAAGTCGTTTTTTGTCATGGATAAACTTTAATTGGGTTGGTATGGTTGCAAAAGTATCTGTAGTGATTCCCACCTTAAATGAAGCGAACTATTTGGGCAGGACTTTGCGCCATCTTAGTTTACTCGATCCTCCCGTTTTTGAAGCGATCGTCGTCGATGGGGGTAGCACAGATGACACGATCGCGATCGCCAAATCCTTAGCAACGGCTGTTATTGTAGCTTCACCGGGGCGATCGCGCCAAATGAACCAAGGTGCCAAAGCCGCCACAGGCGACATTGTGTGCTTTCTCCACGCCGATACGCTGCTACCCGACGATGCGATCGCCATTATCGAGCAAACCTTAGCCGATCCTCAGATTGCTTGCGGGGGCTTTATTTCGCTGATGACAGGTTCGCAAACCACCCGCTGGGGAATTTCCCTGCATAATTTTTTAAAAACCTATTACGCCCCCCTGCTGTTTCACCCGATCCTGTTCTGGAAAGGGTTGCGCTTGCTATTTGGCGATCAGGCGATCTTCTGTCGGGCTGAGGATTTTTGGGAGGGTGGCGGCTTTAATCCCCAAATGCCGATTATGGAAGAAGCCGATTTTTGCCTCAAAATGGTGAAACGGGGGCGTATTTGTCAAGTCAATCGCGTGGTTCAAAGTAGCGATCGCCGCGTCGCCCATTGGGGACCGATCAAAGCCAATTTTGTCTATTTAACCGTGGGTTTCCTCTGGGGGTTGGGCGTTTCTTCCCAGTGGCTCAAAAAATTTTACCAAGAGATTCGCTAGAAGCTTTATTCATCAACCTGGATTAGGGTTTCATCGTCTAAATGAATCGCCCGATTGGTGGTTTTCGTTGAAGCAACCGCATCCCAAGTCCATCCCCCCTCCTCAATCATCGCGAGTAACAATTGGCGGCGAAATTTTAGACCTTGAGTGCGTTGAGCAAATTCGCGATCGCTAACCGTTGGAATTCCCACCTGTCTGAGTAAGTCCAAAGACAGCAGCGGGGGAGCCTCAGAACTCGCTTGAATATACGCCAACTTTAGCGTTCTTAAAAAAGCAGCATTGGCCCGACGCGCCGGATCGACAGAAGCCGGATCGAGTTGGCTGCTATCTTTTACCCCATATTTCAATAAAGTGAGGGTTTCGTCCAAAACCACAAAACTCAGCGCAAAGTCTCGGCTGCGCTGAATCGCGTGAAAATAATACAAAATGGGATAGGCTAAATAACTTTCTCCAATACCGGATAGTTCGGAGGTGAGGTTAATTAAGTGTTGGGAAAATTGTCCAAAAT
>JAAHGE010000046.1 GCA_010672635.1 Desertifilum sp. SIO1I2
TGGAGATGTCGACCAGCTGCAGGCGGTTCAGCGCCGCGAAGGCCGCCGGTTTGCCAGCCTTGACGTCGAACGTCACCACGCCGCCGAAGTCGGACATCTGCTTCGCCGCCAGCGCATGCTGCGGATGGTCGGGTCGGCCGGGATAGAGCACGCGGCCGATCGCCGGATGGGCAGCCAGCGCGTCTGCGACGCGGCGGGCGTTGGCGCAATGGCGCTCGACTCGCAGACCCAGAGTCTCGAGTCCCTTCACCAGCACCCAGGCGTTGAACGGGCTGAGCGACGGGCCGGTGTTGCGGATGATCGGCTGCAGCTTGTCGAGGATCTGAGAGACCAAAACTGATGCTGTTAGCAAATTATTATTGGGGTTTCTAACCAGCCTCATGGATAATTCGCTAGCAGCATTGATTTTTAAAAATCCAGCTTGAGGCGAAGAACCATAAAATGATGCTGTAGTCCCTAACACAGCCAAATTCTATGGACGCGAGCGAACTTCTAGAGCGATATGCATCAGGGGAAAGAGAATTTCGAGGAATCGATCTGAGCAATTCAGATCTCACTCGTGCCAACTTAGTCGGAATTCATCTAGAAGGGGCAACGCTCAAATATACTAGCTTGCAAGGCGCTCGTTTAGAAAATGCGAGTTTGCGTCACGCCAATCTCAGCCATACGGATCTGAGTCAAACTGACTTGAGTCAGGCGGATCTAAGCTATGTTGATTTGAGCCATGCAGAACTGATCCAAGCGAATTTAAGCCATGCTAACCTGAGCTGTGCAAATCTATTTATTGCCAACTTAAAGGCAGCTAACTGCACCGGGGCCGATCTGATTAAAGCAGATTTGTTTAGCGTCAACTTAAACGAGGCGAACTTATCCCATTCCAATTTGATATTTGCGAGTCTGATTCAAGCCGCTCTTCAGAGTGCGAATCTCGAACAAGCAAATTTAGCTCAAGCCAACCTCAGCGGTGCTTTTTTAGTTCAAGCCAAGCTGAATAGTGCGAATTTGAGCGGCACGAATTTAATCAAAGCGGATTTGAGTCGAGCGATACTGTGTAGTGCCAATCTCAGCCGATCGAACCTGGCTTACGCGCAATTAACGGAGACTGATTTACGAGGAGCCGATCTCAGCGATGCTAACTTAGCAGGGGCTGATTTCAGTCGGGCGCTGTTGTCCGATACGATTCTCAATGGCACCATTTTAAACCGAACGAAGAATTTAGGGCCATTAGGGATTGATTTTGCTGCGATCGCCGCTTTAGAAGAATGGAAGGGTTTTTACTTTCGCTCTAAAACCTCGGTGAAAATTGCCGAAGCGCTTGAAAGTGCCAATGTCCTGTTTTATCCCAACTGCAAAATCCGCCTCTCTTCCTCCAACGGTCGAGAAACTCAAGAATATGATTTTCTGGTCTGCCAGCATGGCAAATGGGGAATATTGCAAGTTTGTGAAGAACAATGGCACATTCCCCACCCTGGCGATCGCCATTCCGACTCAGAGGAACTGAACCGCTTTCCGGGAATTTGCGTAATTGAAAACTACGATGCCACCCGATGTTGGACGCAACCTGAAATTGTGGTTAAAGAGTTTCTAGAACGTCTCAGCCAAGCCTAGAGCAATGTAGAGACGCGATCTGCAAACGTCTCTACACGCCCTTTACACCATGCGGTTTTCAATCGCCCAACGAGCGAGTTCAGTCCGGTTATGCAGATTCGTCTTACCTAACATATTCGAGACGTGACTTTCAACGGTGCGCTGGCTGACATTTAACTCATCAGCAATTTCGCGGTTGGCCATCCCTTGCGCCACAAACTGAACCACTTTCAACTCCGTGGGGGTTAATTGAACATCCACGGGGACGTTTTGAAAAATGGGTTCAGCATCTAAGTTGCGGCTGTTCTGGTGATGAATCAAGCGAGAGGCTTGTTTCAGAGAAGATTCAACTTGAGCAACTAACTCTTCTGGCTCAAAGGGCTTCACCATATAGACATCGGCCCCTTTATTTAAGCCTTTCACGCGGTCTGCACTTTGACCCTTAGCCGAAAGGAACAGAACGGGTATCCAGCTTGTACGAGCATCTTGTCTAACATGTTCCACAAGAGAATAGCCATCCATTTCTGGCATCATCACATCGCAGATGATCATGTCAGGAATGGTATGCTCTAGAACTTCTAGGGCTTCTCGACCATTTTCTGCGGTGAGGACTTGATAGCCGCGAAACTCTAAATAGTCTCTGACTAACAAGATTAAGTTCGGGTCATCGTCGATCAGTAGCAGTTGCTTTTGATCTCCTGTGCTGGTTTCCCTCATACTGCGTTACTCGCCATCTGTCATTGATTAGTGTTGTCTGCCAACCCATTGTTCTGTATCCTCGCCGGGTTGTCTACTGACCTAAGATTTGCTGGCATCGGGTAACGATTGGCAAAGCTAGGTAATGGTGCCGATCTCGGTCGGTGTTCAATACAGCATTCTACAAAATTAGTTAAAGTTGCGGAGGTGATCTTCGCAGGTATCGTGATATTATATAGGATTTTTGATTAGGTTTTAGTGAAGAGTCGTAAATGCTTGAGCATTTTCGGAGTGGGAAAGGGACGATTCCCGCAGGGATCGCGATCGTCAAGGGGCTTGCGGTGCGGGCAAAGGATGCGTTAAGAAGGCATACTCTTCCACCACCTGATTGCCGAGTAGATGCTCTTGAATAATGCGCTCGATCGTTTCCGGGGTGCAACTATGATACCAGACGCCATCCGGGTAAACGACTAAAATCGGTCCTTTGTGACAAACGCGCAAGCAATTGGCTTTTGTGCGGAAAACACAACTGGGTCGTTCGGGTGTGGGAGCATCGAGTTGAAGTTGTTTGAGGCGCTTTTTGAGATAATCCCAAGCGACTAAGCTTTCGCCCTTATCGCAGCACTTCGGCACGGTTTGATCGGCACAAATAAAGATATGGCGCTGAATTTGGGGGAGTGCGAGGGCTTGAACGCAACTGGCTAAAGAATCGCAATTGGGGGGTTCAGACACAATCTTCTCCAAATCATTGAAACAAACACTAGGTTTCAGACTGCGGTTCGGGGGTAGATTCCGGAAGTTCTTCAGTCAGTTGCAGCGTTTCAGCAACGGGTTCGGGTTTTTCCTCCATTGAATTTTTGCGGACGCGACGAATGGGAAGATTTGCCACTAAGGCGGTGGCGCGATCGCTACTTTCAACCACCATTTCCAACTCTTGGGGTTCAAACTCAACATAACGAGAAACGACTTCTAGAATCTCTTTTTTCATGGCCTCCAGCATCGCCGGAGTTAAGCCAGTGCGATCGTGGGCAATCACTAGCTTGAGGCGGCGTTTGACATCCTCGCGACTATTCGTTTGGCTTGTCCAGGGAAATAGTCGTTCTAGAAGCTCGTTAATCATCGCAGTAGGAGGAGAGTATAAAAATAGGGCAAAATGCGCTTGCACGCCTGTGTTGCGAGTCAAAATTACTTGCCAAACAAACGACGCAGGCGGTTGAAGAGGTTATCTTGGGGAGCATCTAGATCGAGAAACTCAACCTTTTCTCCTTCCAGACGACGAGCAATATTGTTGTAAGCCGTTGCTGGAAGCGAATTTTCCCCGGATAAAACCAACGGTTCGCCTCGGTTTGTCGAAACAATCACGCGCTCATCATCGGGAACCACCCCAATCAACGGAATGGCTAGAATTTCCTGTACATCCTGAACGGACATCATGTCGTTCGCCTGAACCATCGCCGGTTTCAGTCGATTGACAACCAGCCGAATTTGTCGGATATTTCGGGCTTCTAATAAGCCCACCACGCGGTCAGCATCGCGCACGGCCGCGATTTCTGGCGTGGTGACAACAATCGCCTCTTGGGCAGCGGCGATCGCATTTTGAAAACCCATTTCAATCCCGGCCGGACAGTCAATTAGCACGTAATGGAACGACTCGGCCAACGCATTAATCAATTGTGCCATTTGCTCTGGGGCGATCGCCTCTTTTGTGCGATTTTGGGCCGCTGGCAGCAAAAAAAGCTGCGGTTGACGTTTATCGCGCACCAAAGCCTGTTCTAGACGACATTCTCCCGCCAGCACTTCCACTGCGGTATAAACAATGCGATTTTCTAGACCCAACAGTAAGTCCAAATTTCTCAGACCAAAATCCGCATCGACAACAACCACCTTGCGGTTTCGTCCGGCTAGCGCCATTCCCAAATTTGCTGTCGTGGTGGTTTTTCCCACCCCTCCTTTACCGGAGGTAATTACAATGATGCGGCTCATGTTGATTGTTTGTTATCGGTTGTGGGTAACTCGTTATCGGTTTTCGGGAGCATTAACCCATTTGGGCGGATTTTGACATTTTTCAAGACCTCCGGGTTCGCCCCCAGCAAGTCGCTCATCAGTTGAGCGGGACGGAGTTTAGCAAAATCCATTGCTTTGGTGATGCGAATCCCTTCTGAAGTGGCATAAGCCACTTCCGGCTGGTACTGGTCGGGCGGCGTTTGCGGCGCTCTGGCTAAATGCTCCGCAATGCGTAACTGCGTGGGTTCCATTTGCAGCGCCATGATTATACACTGAGCGTTACCCCCCGCACCCGCATGGGCGACGCCGCGCAAGCGACCCCACACTAGGATATCGCCTTGAGCGACAACCGAGCTTCCGGGATTGAGATCGCCCACAATGACGACGCTACCCGGATGGCGAATTTCCACCCCAGAACGCAGCGTCGCTTGCAGATAAAGCGGTTCGGCTAGCGGTTGAGAAGTATTGGCTTCGGCTTGGCCCAGGTGCGTGACGGCTGAAATTTGTTCGACAGAATAACCCGCCGTTGCAGCCGCTACAGCCGTTTGGCGGCGCGAGGTATACACCCGCTTCAGTTTAAGTTGCACTTCATTTAAAGCATCTGCGATCGCTTGGAGTTGCCGCAAATCTAATAAACGATCTCTCGCCATCAGGTGAACGGTAGTATTCGGTTGCCAAAAGCGTTCTCCGCCTGTCAGACGCAGTTGTAATTGTTGGGCGAGTTCTGTCCAACTCCCGCCAAATTCAGTATCTGGGGGCAAGCTTAACAGAAGATGTCCGCCTTCACTTTTGAGACGGACTTGTAAATGGCGTTCTTCGCCTCCTGAGCCATGCTCAGAAAAATCGGTGGGTTGAGTCCCAAGGATGGGTACGGGTGAAGGAGCAGCAGAGTCAGACATGAGGCAACGGGGTCTGAACCTTGATGGACGCTTATCAGCTTATCTTCTTTAGTGCGGAGTGGGGAAGAGGGAGGATGGGGAGATGGGGGGATGGGAAAAGTTGATAGTTATTAACTCAGCACTTTTTTTCCCACTCAGCACACTGCTACGCGGAAAGAAGCATCTACGGAACTAGGTACTTGCTACTTTCTTCTGACTCGGAACTGGGAACTCCAAGATATAACTCTTGATGGTTGTATCCCTCTGGGGGAAGGGTCATGCTGAGAATTAAAAGCAGCTATTTGGAGGACGCAAGGTGAGCGTTAAGCAGTTTTGGCGGCTGTTGAAGGCGACGTTTAGAGAGTGGAATGAGGATAAGGCGTCGCGGTTGGCGGCGGCGCTAGCCTACTATACGGTGTTTTCGATTGCACCTGTTTTGGTGATTGCGATCGCGATCGCGGGAGCTATTTTTGGAGAAGATGCGGCGCGGGGTCAAATTGTTGGGCAAATTCAAGGGTTAGTGGGGCGCGAAGGGGCGGAGGTGATTGAAACGGCGATCGCCAATGCCGGCCAACCGGATTCTAATGAAGGTTTAATTGCCTCTTTAATTAATATAGGTCTGCTCATCTTTGGGGCGACGGGGGTTTTTGCCGAACTCCAAGGCGCGCTGAATACGATTTGGGAAGTAGCACCAAAACCGGATCGAGGCGTTTGGAATTTTATTCGTCAACGCTTTTTGTCTTTTTCAATGGTGTTGGTCATTGGCTTTTTGTTAATGGTCTCTTTGGTCGTTAATGCAGCATTGGCAACTATTTCTGGATTTATGAGTGGGTTATTGCCCGGTGTTGATTGGGTGTGGCAATTAGCCGAGTTTGCGATTTCTTTGGGCGTTATCACGGTTCTATTTGCCCTGATTTTCAAGTTTCTCCCCGATGTAGAAATTCGTTGGAATGATGTTTGGATTGGGGCTGCCCTTACAGCAGTTTTATTTACTATTGGACGGTCTTTGTTAGGTTTGTATTTGGGGCAAAGCGCTTTTGGTTCTACCTATGGAGCAGCCGGGTCGCTAGTGGTGATTGTTGCTTGGGTATTTTATTCCGCACAAATTCTCTTTTTTGGAGCAGAGTTTACTCAAGTTTATACCCATCGCTACGGTTCGCAAATTCGCCCGTCAGAAAATGCTATTCCTTTAACACCAGAAGACCGCGCCCAACAAGGAATTCCTCGCCGAGAATACCTTGAAGAAATGGCCAGGAAATACGACCAAGATTCCTACAATTCCTAAATGCAATTGGCATCATAACGATTAATCGTAGGTTGGGTAGGACGCCGTGAAACCCAAGATCGCCAAAATTTCTGCAATCTTTCTGTCAAATTGCTTTTAATTTAGCAATCCCAAGCCAAGGCAACATTTCCCTTAGTTCTATAATCCACCAGGAAAAATCAAAAGCTCCAGATCGAACAAGTTAAGCTGGAAAACATTAATTTAGGTAAAATAATGAGACAACTTTTTATTCAAGTTCCCCAAGGATACGGCGATAAAGTTGTTGAGCTAACTCAAGAATATCAGGGAGTTAACTTAGTTCATTTTGCAGGTAAAGATGCAGATAATGTAGTGGATTTTGCGATTGTCTGCATCTCCAATCGGCAAATTGAAGACTTTTTGAGCGAACTAGAATCAGTTCCCGATACTCATATTACCTTTTTACCCCAAGGTGCATTAGCCCTGCATCCCCCTGCGTCGGAAGCGCCCAAGCAAGTTACTAACGTCAAAGAACGCAGTCCCCTAGAAATCTTTCTGGCGGGGTTGCAAAGCGTGGGTTCTTGGCGGGGTTTCCTCAGCTATGCAGTGGTGGGTGGAATTGTGGTTTGGATTGGTTTATATACCAATACCATCTATTTGTTAGTGGCAGCGATGCTGATTGCGCCCTACGCAGGGCCGGCGATGAATGTGGCGATCGCAACATCTAGAGGCGATCGCACCCTTCTGTGGCGCAGTATCGTCCGCTATTTTAGCGCCTTAGCAGTCACGATTGCGGTCACTTGTTTATTGAGTTGGATTAGCCAACAACAGATTGCGACACCGTTAATGGTCGATAACAGCCAACTTTCCGCCGCCGCCGTTCTACTCCCCTTAACCGCCGGGGCAGCCGGGGCGTTAAATTTAGTTCAATCCGAACGCAGCAGTCTGGTTCCGGGGGCCTCCATTGGGATGTTAGTGGCGGCTTCCCTCGCGCCTCCGGCGGGCATTGCTGGGATGGCGATCGCGATCGGTCGTTGGGATATGGTCATTAGTGGGATCTTCTTACTATTACTCCAACTCGCAGCAATCAACCTCTCTGCTACCTTAGTATTCCGCCTGTATGGACTTTCTTCCCAAGGGGCGCGTTACCAGCGGGGGAAACCCTGGGTTCTGCCAGCATCCTTAGCCGTAACCGGGATAGCCTTAGCCGCTTTACTCGGTTGGCAATTTTCCTCAACCCCCGACTTTCAGCGTTCTAGCCAAGCCCAACGCGCTAATTCAATTGTGCAAGAAGTCGTGGATAATAGCGACTTAGCAGACTTGGTAGAAGCCAATGTCCGGTTTACGCGATCGCAACAACCCGACGGCAACACCCTATTATCGGTGATTTACGTTCAACCCCAAAATGGCGTAACGGCAACATCCACAGAAATTCAGCAACGCCTCACCGAAGAGATTCAATCTCGCATCCTCGCAGAAGGGTTTAACGTGACGCCTTTGGTAGATGTCAACGTTCTAGAAGAACCGAACGGCTAGACGGTAACGGCTGATTTTCGGGTGCGTTTCCCCAAGATGCGGATTTCTACACCCCCCTTGGGGGCCATTGTAATGCCCCGTCGGATGGGAACAACCGGGCGATCGCTGGCTAAAGTTAGCTCAAAATTGGCTAAAATTTCGGCTAGGGCTAACTTCATTTCAAATAAGGCGAACGCCGCCCCAATACAACGGCGGTTGCTACCCCCAAACGGGAGATATTCATAGGGCGAAAACTGGCGTTCTAAAAAGCGTTCCGGCTTAAACTGTTTGGGTTCTGGGTACAAGTCTTCTCGGTGATGCGTCAGATAGATGCAGGGGGTTAACCAGGTATCGGCCGGAAAATGATATCCCAATAATTCATATTCAGATTGGGTAATGCGCGGCATCGCCAACATCGCCACGGGATACAGTCTCAAGGTTTCCGAACAAACTGCATTCAGATAGGGCAGTTTGACAACTGCGTTCGGTTCTGGATTTTCCCCTAATGCATCAATTTCGGCGATCAGTTTCTGCTTGACTTCTGGGTGGCGATGAATCCAATATAACGCCCAACTCATTGCAGTGGCGGTCGTTTCATGACCCGCAATCAGTAGCGTCATTAACTCATCGCGTAACTCTTCAGTCGTCATCGCCTGCCCCTGGGCATCTCGCGCCGCCATTAACAAGCTGAGGATATCGCTTCCTTGGGCATCCGGGAGAGTTTGCCGCTCGCGGATTTTAGCATAAAGCTGTTCGTCAATTTTTTCTCGCAGTTGCACAAAGCGCCCTCCCAAACTCCAAGCACCCAAATCCTTTTGTAGGAAGGGAATTAGCAGCGATAGGAAACTGAGGCGAGAGGTAGAGAACTCTAAAAAATTTTCAATATCGCGTTGCAGTTGCGCCACTCGTTCGCCTTCATAGATGCCAAATACAGCTTGAAGAATGACTTTCAGGGAAACAGATTGCATGGCAGAACGCACCCGAACCGTTTCACCTGGCTGCCAAGCTTGCATAACGCCTTGGGTAATGCGTTGAATCAGTTCCCCGTAGGCCTTCATCCGTTCGCCGTGAAAAGGAGGCATGAGTAACTGGCGCTGGCGCTGGTGGCGATCGCCATCGAGTAGCAAAATAGAATGATCGCCCAAAGTCCGCTTTAAAATCCGATTAGACCGACCGACCTCAAAACATTGGGGATGTTCCGTTAAAATTTGTTCGATTCCCTGCGGATTGCTGACCATCACGAACTCAACCACATTTCCCACATTCAAGGTAAAGCAGTCTCCATACTGTTGCGCGCTAGCCTCCAAAACCTCCAAAGGGCGGACAATCCATTGCAGCATTTGCCAGTGGGGAGAAGATTGAGAACGATTGGGCAGACTCATAAAACAATTTTCGCCGACAGTTGATATCCGCTAATTTAACAAATTAGCAATTTTGATTGGCTGGCGGCATTTCCTGCCTAGACGGTCATTTGCCACACTTTTTCCTGAGAATCTGGGTTTGAGAATCAAGGCTTGAGTAAACGCATTCTTGTACGATCTAACAAACACGCGTCAAACTGTCTTTTAAATCTTTCTCGCAACTTGTCCCGCGTGGCAAGCCACACTTCTCACCGAACGCAGTCCATTCACGAGGTATCTGAATCATTATGGCTACGGCGACCCATCCAGCTTTTTGTGAAGGCATTCAATATTTTGGCGAAGCGTTACCCGATTTTGACAAATACGGGAAATTGCCGTGTATTTTTGACGGAAAAACTGCGATCGCATCCACAGAAGACCCTTGTGCAGTCTACCAAACTCTCCTAGCTGCCGATGCCCTGCGCTACCTCACCTTGCAAGTCACCGGAAGTAAAGCCTCTGGACATCCAGGCGGGTTCGCCTCCCAAGTCGAAGCCTATGCAGCCTTATTCATGCTGGGCCATAAAAACGTCCTCACCGAAGTCGGTCATCACGCCCCCGGATTTTACAGCGCCATGTTCCTCGACCGTTCCTTAGAGGATATGGGAATTTACACCGTCCAGCAAATGCGCGATCGCTTCCGGGAAATGCACGGCCTTCTCGGACACCTCTCCGGGCAAATTCCCGGTCTTCTCTCCCCCGCAGGCCCCCTCGGACAAGGACAGCACTTCGCCCTAGCCGCCGCCTTATTGCACCCCGATAAACTCTTCGCCTTCACCCTCGGCGATGGCGGGATGGGCGAACCCTATCCCATGAGTGCAATGGCACACTTCCACACCGCCTTCCCCAAAATCACTAACTTCCTCCCCGTCCTAGTTTGGAATGGCTACTCCCAAGAACACCACAGCATGGTTTCCACCCAAACCAGCGATCAAATGGTTCGCTATTGGCGAGGAAACGGCTTTGAAGAAGTCATTTTAGTTGATGCCAAAGACTACGACGACCAAAACCAACCCGGCGCTTACGTTGATAGTACGCAATTCTCCTTTGAAAAGCGTCTAGAATTCACCAAGGCAGTCTTAGCAGGCGTCGATAAAGCCGCAAAATCTGCCCTCGGCGGCAAACTCACCGTTTTCATCATCAAACAGCTAAAAGGGGCAGGCGTCCATGCCAGAGGCGCAAAATCCCATAACCTCTACGGCTTCCACACCCTCGATAACCCCGATATTATCAACGCCCTTAAAACTCGCGCCCTTTCCCCAGAAGCCTGGGAACTGGTTCGCACCAACTACCAACGCGCAGGCGGCGGCCCCGCAGCCAAAACTGCGGTGACTGAGTTTGAACTGCCCTTAAGCGAAATCAAAGATTTGCCCCTGACGGAATATCCTGTGGGCGGCGATAAGCAAGTGGCAACCACTGCAATGGGCGAACTGGTGGCTAAAGTCGGACAACTCGACCCCCATTTCTTAGTAACAAACGCCGATGGAAATGAAGCCTCTGGTATTGGCAACATTAACAAGGCCCTGAAAATTATTCACCCCACCAGCGATGACCTTTACAACCAAGCGCCCAAAGGTCAAGTCTATGAACCCCTCAGCGAAGATGCTTGCGCTGGGTTAGCCGCCGGTTTATGTTTAATGGGGGCAAGAACCCTATGGTGTTCCTATGAATCTTTTGCCATCAATGGTTTACCCATCTGGCAAACCGTTACCCAAGCAATGGCTGAGTTACGTCGCCCAACTCCTTCCACCATTACCCTATTTACCGCAGGCGCGTTAGAACAAGGCCGCAACGGTTGGACGCATCAACGCCCAGAGATTGAAAACTACTTTGCAGCGATGATGCGAAATGGTAATGTTTTTCCCCTATTTCCCCCCGATGCCAATAGCATTCAAGTCTGTTATGAATGGGCGTTGAGTACCAAAAATAAGGGAATTACCATTACTGCGAGTAAGTCGCCTTTGCCGATTTACACCACGTTTGAGCAAACTCGCGAAGCCCTGCAAAACGGGGCTGTAACGCTGCAAGAAACGCCAGGGGACAAAATGGTTGTTTTTGCGGTCATTGGCGATATGACCCTACTCCCAGTCTACGAAGCGGCTAAACAGTTGCAATCGCAAGGCATCGGTTCCCGGATTGTTTCGGTCGTCAATCCTCGGCGCTTATATCGTCCTACGGATGTGGCTTGGGACACCTGTTTTGCTGAAGATGGCGACTTTTTAGACGATGCGGGGTTTGAAAAACTCTTCGGCGGCGATGCGTTAATTGGCGTCACGGGTGGAACGTCTGGCTTATTAGAACCCGTGATGTTACGCAGCAATTCTAAGCGCGATGTTTTTGCTTGGAAGCGTGGCGAAACAACGGCAACACCCAATCAAATTATGGAGTTCAATGGTTTAACTCCCGATGCTTTAGCGACTCGCGCTCAGGCATTATTGGGTTAAGTTGATTGAGTAGGGGCGTCTGGTTGACTGACAAAAGCATAGTCGCGTAGTTGCAACAGCAGCCAGAGTTGTGTTGGGTTTCGCTAACGCTAACCCAACCTACGGCAGCATGGGACAATCGAGCGGTTTTGTCAGTCAATCAGCCATCCTACGTCTGAGCAAACTATAGAACGGTGCCAATTTCCTTGAGATACACTCGCAAGAAGGGTTCGTCCGTTCCTAAACGGTATTGTTCAATTAACCCTTGGTGGCGAATGGAAACTTCCTCGCCTTCGCGCATCACTACAGTGGAGTCGTGAAACACATCCCGCGCTAGCATTCGTTCGGTTTCGCTAGGGTTGTCTAGCACCACCATATTGCTCCCAAAATAGAACATCCCATCGCGTTCTAAAACATCTTCGGGATATTCAGCAATTAATAAATCGAGTTTGGGATGGCGAAGCAGGCTTTGCACGTTGGTATTGTAACTAGCGTTAAACGCTTTTTCAGAACGGTTAATAAACACGCCTTCTCGACAAACCGCGCCAATGACCCAATCAGGACGTTGCAATAAGATATGGTCGATGGTTTCTTGCAATTCCCGGACTGAAATGCGATTGAAGGTGATAATGGGAATTCTGGCATCGGTTCCGTTTTCAAAGAAAGTTTCTAAAATTTGGGCCGGAACATCTACGCTTTCTCCCACGGCGGGGTTGAGGTGCATGAAGATACCAGGCGCGGCGTTAATTTCTAAAATGCCAAAGTTGCCTTTTTTCCACGATACGCTGAGGTCTTCAGCGATGACATCAATTCCCAAACAGGTGAGACGAAAATATTGGGCGATATCTTGCGCCAAGATAATGTTGTCGGGATGGACGTTAGGGGTGGCGTCGATACTGAGTCCTCCGGCGGAGAGGTTGGCGACTTTGCGGAGATAGACGGTTTCTTCGGGATCTAATACGCTATCAAGAGACAGCTTTTGTTCGTCTAGGTAGTTTTCCATTGACTCATCGCAGATGATTTTCCCCAAGGGTGAGGTGGGGGTGTCGGAACGCGCTTCGGTGCGGTTTTCTCGGCGGATCAGTTCTGCAATGGTAGAGTAGCCATCACCTGTCACAGAGGCGGGACGGCGTTTGGTGGCGGCGACAAAGCGACCGTTGACGCACAGGAGGCGGAAGTCTGCACCTTTGATGCTTTTTTCTACAATAATCCGAGTGGGGCGATCGCCTTCAATGGCACTTAAGGCTTTATCAAAGGCAAAGTCGAGTTCCTCTTCGTCTTGTACGTCTGCGGTGACGCCGATGCCTTTGTGTCCCTCTACGGGTTTAACGGCGATGGGATAGCCGATGCGTCTAGCTGCGCCGAAGGCTTCTGTACGAGAAATGACGACTTCTCCCAAGGGAACGGGAAAGCCTAGGGTATGCAGAAAGGCTTTGCAGTCATCTTTGCGGGTGGTAAAGTCTGAATCGAGATGGCTATCCCACTCGAAAGTGGTTGCAACGCCGCGTATCTGTTTTTTGCCATAACCGTATTGCACGAGTCCTTCATCCCACAGGTAGAAGACGGGGATGTCTTTTTGTTCGGCTGTTCGCCAGAGAGAATAAACGGTAGGCCCGCCATAGACGGATTGTCTAAACTTGTTTTGTAGGGTTTTAATTTGTTCGTCGAGGGCGATATCTTTATCTTGGGTAATGGCTTCAAACCAATCCCAAACCAGATAGGCGACGGCGCGATGGGTGCGGGCGTGTAGAGATTCAACGGCGATGCAGGTAAAATTGGGTTGTGGATCGATGCTCCATTGATGGAAGTGCAAACCCATATCTAATTTGCCGACTTCGGCTAGGGTTCTGGCGAAGATTTCAGCGTAGGAATGGTAGGTTTCCTCGCGCAGATGAGGATAGCGATCGCAGACGGCGTTAATGTAGTCTTCAATAGAGAGAGGCTGTTGGGTGTGGGTTTGGGCAAATTTAAAGACTAGCGCGCTTGCGGGTAGGTAAGGGTTAGGGCCGGAGTAATGTTGAAAGTCATAGATATCAAAAACATCTGTTACTCTGGCATTGACGCGCACTGTATCGTTTAACATCTCTTGAACCATTGACAATCTCCCTGATATTGAGCAGCTTGGAAAATTTTGACAGTAGTCATGTTTTGAGAAAAAACCGGCTAGACGCACCGAGGATTAGTTTCTGTATTAATTAACGATTGCTTCTATGGTTAGAATTCTCAATAATTTTTCCAGTTCAACTTAACTTAAATTCGGTGCTGCCGACCTCTATCTAAGAGACTGTTTCTCTCGGAAGGACAAGGACGAGAGATTGAAAGCAGGTTTTTTAAGTCGAGAGGGGATAATTTTTATACTGACCTAGGGAATTGTTCTATCCCTCATCTGGGGGCAAACCCAAAAAATATCTATACTATACATAGAATAGATCCAGTTCTATTGAGGTGGCTGGCAGGATTTGCGTATTCAGGGGATTACGATCTACATTAGGGTGAGAGTTGATACAACGATAGAATGAGCTATTTTGTGGAGATAGATTCTGAGATCGAAACCCGCAAGACAGAATTAGGAGGAAAAATCGCGACAACAGGTTTGAGTCGGACGGGCAGGCGCGTTCCTATTTTAGGCGATTCGCAAACCCGATAAAGATAATATCGCCTTAAACTGCGCGATCGCAATGGTCAATCGTTGTTTAACCCCAATCTACCTTCGATAAATTGTGAAAAATGCGATTAACTTTTGCTGAAGTAATCCAATTTCAAAGCTTAAGCGATTTTTGGGTAAAAACGATAAATATTTATAGCCAGCGTCCCGCTTGCGAAACTTTTAAGGTTGCTATACTTGATGGGTTATTTTAGACAAAGAAAAGCCAACTTTTCCCCTTGAAACTGCAAGATCTGGGAAATCTTAAGGCTTTCCAGTGCTGGGATCGTTGAAGCTTGGCTATTGCCAAACACCTGTAAAGTTTTGTCAATCTCTCGGTTTGGGGTATAACGGCGGGAAAACTAAAGAAAAACTTTCAATTTACCTTGGTATTACG